>JASFUJ010000008.1:0-15684 GCA_050050355.1 Acidobacteriota bacterium | reverse complement strand
AACGGGATCGACAGCGACACGATGAGCGTCGAGCCGAGCCTGCGCAGGAAGAAGTAGAGCACCACGATCGCCAGCAGGGCGCCGATCAATCCGGAGCGGGTGAGCCCCTGGAGCGAGCCCAGGATCTGCTCCGCCTGGTCGTCCCAGACGAACACCGAGACCCCCTGGAGCAACGGATCGGAGCCGATGTCCTCCTCGATCACCCGCATCACGTCGCGGACCACGTCCACCGTGTTGGCCGTCGACTCCTTGAAGACGGTGAGCGCGATGGCGTCCCGGCCGTTCAGCCGGCGGCCGTACGTGAGGGGAGGCTCCTCGTAGGTGATCTCGGCGACGTCCGAGAGCCGCAGACCCCGCTCGTCGATCACGAGGGAGCCCAGCTCGTCGACGGAGCCGAAGCTGCCGACCGCGCGGGCGGTGTAGCGCAGGCCGCCGTCGTACACCTCTCCCAGCACCAGGTTCCGGGAGGCGCCCCGGAGGGTCTCCATCAGGCGCCCCACGTCCACTCCGTGGGCCTTGACCCGGTCGAGCACAAGGTCGATGTTCACCTCTTTGGGCTCGACGCCGCCCAGGTCCACTCTGGCGACGCCGGGAAGGCGCCGGATCCGGTTCATCACTCGCGCCTCGA
This sequence comes from Acidobacteriota bacterium, assembly GCA_050050355.1. Lineage (GTDB taxonomy): Bacteria > Acidobacteriota > Thermoanaerobaculia > Multivoradales > DATKCC01 > JASFUJ01. The sequence continues at coordinate 15,056 of JASFUJ010000008.1, read as the reverse complement.
GCAGCTCGTAGCTCTCCGAGAGGTCGACCCCCTCGGCCGAGATCCGCGCCTCCACCACCGGGATATCCGACGTCGAGAAGGAGAAGATCCGGATCTCGCCGATCCCCTCCGGCAGGGTGGACTCGGCCCGGTCCATGAGCTCGGAGACCCGCATGCGGACCACGTCCAGGTCCTCGCCCCAGTTGAACCGGAGCTCGAAGAAGGCGCCGTCCGGGCCGGAGGTGGAGCGCATCGTCCGGACCCCGGAGAGGGTCGCCAGGAGCTCCTCGACCGGCTTGGCGATCTCCCGCTCCACCTGGGACGGATTGGAGCTGGGGTACGGAATCTCGACGCCGATGAACGGGGCGTCCACCTCCGGCAGGAAGGCGAGCGGCAGCCGCGAGGTCGCCAGGCCGCCGAAGACCAGGATGGAGAGCAGCAGGACGGCCGTGGTGATCGGCCGGGTGACGGCGAGGCGGGGCAGAAGGGCGGTGCGTTCCCGCCCGGGATCGTCGCGCCGGTCGGACCTCATGACGCCACCTCCGGAACCGTTCCACCCTCCCGTAGGCGCGGGGCCCCTCCCCGGGCGCCCGGCCCACTCTCCAGGGTCTCCTCCCGCACCGGCTCCCCCGTCCGATCCAGCACCGAGTAGACCACCGGGATCACCACCAGGGTCAGCACGGTCGCCACCGTCAGGCCGCCGATCACCGTGATCGCCAGCGGCGCCCGCAGCTCCGCTCCCTCCCCCAGGCCGAGAGCCATGGGCAGGAGGCCGAAGATGGTGGTGGCCGAGGTCATGAGGATCGGGCGCATCCGCAGCCGGCCCGCCTCGATCAGGGCCGCCCGCTTGCCCAGGCCGTCCTCCCGGCGCAGCCGGTTGACCGCGTCCACCAGGACGATGGCGTTGTTGACCACGATCCCGGCCAGCATGACGGCCCCGATCAGGGCCACCACGTTGAGGGTGGTTCCGGTCAGGGCCAGGGCGGCGATCACCCCGATCGCTCCGAGCGGCAGGGTGAAGACGATCACGAACGGGTGCAGGAAGGACTCGAACTGGGACGCCATCACCAGGTAGACCAGGAAGACGGCCAGCCCCATGGCCAGCAGCAGCGAGCGCATCGACCGGGCCATCTCCTCCTGCTGACCGCCGAGCGCCGCGGTGACTCCGAGGGGCAGGGTGGCCTCCCGAAGGACGCCGCGGATGTCCTCGGCCACGGCGCCCATGTCCCGGCCGGCCAGGTCGCCGCCGATCACGGCCGCCCGCTTCTGGCCGATGCGCCGGATCTCGGCCGGCCCCTCGGCCAGGTGCACGTCGGCCACCGCGTCGAGCCGGATCGGGATCGACGGGCTCGACCCGGAGGAGCGCGCCCCCGCGTCGGACGCCGCGCGCTGGCCGACGATCAATCCCGCCACGTCCTCCACCGACGCGGCCCCGGCCTCGGTCGAGCGCACGACGATGTCGATCTCCCGGTCCCCCTCGGTCAGCCGGGTGGCCACGTCGCCCTGGATCTTGTTGCGCACGGTGGCCGCCACCTCGCCCAGGTCGAGGCCGAGCTTGACGAGCTGTTCCCGGTCGAAGGTCACCTGGAGCTCCGGGTTGCCCAGCTCGGCCGAGGACTCGAGGTCCACCAGGCCGGGCACCCGCACCAGACGGGACTCGAGGTCCGCCGCGGCGGCGTGGAGCTGGTCCAGATCGTCGCCGTAGACCTCCACCTCCACCGGCGTGCGCAGGGTGAAGACCGCCGGCCGCTCCACCTGGTAGCGCACCCCCTCCACCCCTTCCAGGCGCTCCCGCAGGGACTCCATGACGGCCTCCTCGGTGCCCGGCTCGTTGCCCGGCGCCAGCCGGACCTGCAACCGGGCCACGTTCTCGCCCTCGGTGCCCCCTCCCGAGCCGGACTGCGAGAGCGCCAGCCCGGCGCCGCCGGCGATGGACGAGAAGCTCTCCACCCGCGGGTCGTCCGCCAGGGCGTCCTGGAGATCCCCCACGAACCGGTCCGTGACCGGCAGCGGCGTGCCCTCCGGCAGCTCCACCCGCAGCCCGAACTCCCCCTGGGAGACGGTCGGGATCAGGTCGAGGCCGAGGATCGGCACCAGGGCGACCGCGGCGACGAGGATCATGAACGCCAGGGCGAGGACGAAGCCGGGGGAGTCGAGCGCCCGGCCGAGCACTTTCGGATAGACCGTGTTCAGGGCTCCCATGCCCCGGTCGAAGAGCTTGCCCACCGGCCGGGTGACGAAGGCCAGGGCCCGGCCGAGCCAGCCGAAGAGGATCCGCACCAGCTTGACGAGGAACGCGGGGATCGTCACCAGGGCGACCCGGCGCACACGGCGCAGCCGGGGAAAGCGGGCCTCCGGCTCGATGCCGGTTCCGGCCGCCTCCTCGGCTGGAGCTTCGTCGGGATCTGGCCCACCCTCCCGCTTCGAGGCCAGCACCGCCACCAGCATCGGGATCAGGGTCAGCGACACCGCCAGCGAGGCGATGAGCGAGAACGACACGGTCAGGGCCTGGTCCCGGAAGAGCTGGGCGGCGATCCCCTCCAGGAAGACCACCGGCAGGAACACCGCCACGGTGGTGAGCGTCGAGGCGGCCACCGCGCGCCCCACCTCGGAAGCGCCCTTGCGGGCCGCCTCGAAGGCGCCGTACCCCTCCTCCAGCCGCCGGTGGATCGCCTCCAGCACGACGATGGCGTTGTCCACCAGCATCCCCACCCCGAGGGCCAGGCCGCCGAGGGACATGATGTTGAGGCTCGTGCCCGTGCGGTACATGAGGAAGAAGGTGGCGACGATCGAGAGCGGGATCGAGACCCCGATCACCAGGGTGCTCCGGACGTTGCGCAGGAAGAGGAGCAGCACCAGCACGGCGATGCCGCCGCCCAGGGCCGCGTTGCCCAGGACCTCGCGGATCGACGCCTCGATGAACCGGGACTGGTCGACCCCCGGGACCACCGCGATGCCTTCGGGAAGCTCCTCCCGGATCCGCTCGAGGCGCTGGCGCACCGCCTTGGCCACCGCCACGGTGTTGGCATCGCCCTCCTTGTAGAGGGCCAGCTCCACCGCCTCGCGGCCGCCGAAGCGAGTGATGATCTCGCGGCGCCTGTGGGTGCGCTCCACCGTGGCCACGTCGGCGAGGGTCACGAGGCGCTCACCGTCGGCCAGGACGGTGGTGGCGAGGATGTCGTCCAGGGATTCGAACTCGTTCTTCGAGCGCACCAGGTAGCGGGCTTCCTCCTCGTAGAGGCTGCCGCCGGCCTGGTTGACGTTCTCGCGGGCCAGCCGATCGCGCACCTGGTCGATGTCCAGACCGAGGAGCGAGAGCTTGCCCTCGTCGATCCGCACCTGGATCTCCTCCTCGTAGCCGCCGGAGACCTTGACCGCCGCCAGACCTTCGGTCGACTCCAGGTCCTTCTCCAACACCTCCTCGCCCAGATACCGGAGCCGGAAGAGGTCCGGGGCGCCCTCCGCGTCTCCGTCCGGCGTCACATAGAGCCGCATGATCGGGTCGTTCTCCGGATCGAAGCGCAGCAGCACCGGGTCCCCGGTGCGCTCGGGCAGCGCCACCAGCTCCAGCTTCTGGCGCACGTCGAGGGCGGCGAAGTCCATGTCCCGGTCCCAGTCGAACTCCAGGGTCACCTGGGACAGACCGGGCCGGGAGACCGAGCTGATGCGCTGGACGCCGCCCACCACGCCGACCGCCTCCTCCACCGGCCGGGTGAGCAGGGATTCGACCTCCGCCGGCGCGGCGCCGGGGAACCGGGTCTCCACCGTCAGGCTGGGGTAGGAGATGTCGGGCAACAGGTCGATGGGCAGCCGGCTGAACGCCACCACCCCGAAGAGGGAGACGGCCAGGGCCGCCATGGCGACGGTGACGCGGCGCTTCAAGGAGAGCTCGACGATGCGCATGGGCTGGCTCCGTTCGGATACAGGGAGGGCGTGGACGGCCCGGCCGGGGATCGACAGCGGGCCGTCCTGCCCCCTCGACGGGGCCGTGCCCCGTCCAAGGTCGGATCAACGGGGCCGTGCCCCGTTCAAGGTTCGATTTCAGTTGTCAGCGGGCGGCCACCTGGACCGGCTCGGGGACCTTCACCGGTGAGCCGTCGTCGAGCGCTCCCTGGCCGGCGACGATCACCTGCTCGCCTTCCTCGACGCCGGTGAGGGCCTGGACCACGGCGCCCTCCTGGAGGCCGAGGGTCACCTCGCGCTTGGCGGCGCGGCCGTCGTCGGCCACGAAGACGTAGATCTTCTGGAGCTCACGGACGAGGGAGTCGCGGGGAACCACCAGGGCGCCGGCGCGGCGCTCGCGGACCACGTCGACCCGGACGAACGCCCCGGGCCGCACCTTGGGCGGCACGCGCAGCGCCTCGGCGGTGACCTTCACGGTGCCGGTGGCCGGGTCGACCACCGGGCTGATCCGGCGGATGCGTCCCGCGGCCTCGATGCTCTCGTCGGCCTTGAGGACGATCCGTACCGGCCGGCCCTCTTCCAGGTCGAGGACGTCACGCTCGGCCAGGTAGATCCGGGCCACCAGCGGCTCGAACTGGGCGACGGTGAACAGCTTGTCCGCCACCCGCACGTCCTGGCCCACCTGGGCGGCGCGCTCGGTCAGGTGGCCGTCGAACGGGGCGCGGATCTGGGTCTTCTCCAGCCGCCACTCGGCCTCGGCCAGCTCCTGCCTGGCGATGCCCAGCTCCATGACCGCCTTGTCGTGCTCCTGGGGCGAGACCAGGCCCTCGTCCACCAGGGTGGTGGTGCGCTCGTAGTTGAGCTCGGCGTTCTGCAGCCGGACCTTGGCCTTCTGGAGGGCGATCTCGGCGTCGCCCTTGGCGAGCTCGGCGAGCACCTGGCCGGCGGCGACCCGCTCGCCTTCCTCGACCAGCAGGCGGGCCACGCGGCCTTCGCGCTCGGCCAGCACCTGGACCTCGTTCTCCGGCACCAGGTTGGCGGTGGCGCTGATGTAGGCGGCCAGATCGGCCCGCTCGACGGGGACGGTCTCGACCGGGATGGCCGGGTCGTTCTCGGCGTCCTCGGCGTCGACGGGGGCTTCGCCGTTCTCGGTCTCGGCCTTCTCGGCGGTGGCGTCGTCGGTCGTGGCCGCGTCCTTGGCCGCATAGACGGCGAAGACGCCGCCGAGGGCGAGAACCGCGGCGAGAGCGAGGATCGCCAGGTGGCGGAGGCGACGGCCGCGCTTGGTGGTGGGGCTGCGACGGTCGGTGCGGTTCGCTTCGGGGGCTTCGTGCTGCTCTATGGCTTCGGCGGCCGGGTTGTCGCCGGCGGCCTGCTGAGTCCGTTCGTGCTCGGTCATGATCTTCACTCCGGCGTCGGGCTTCGGTGGAGAGGAGCTCGGTCGTCGGTGTTCGGCTCCTTCACCGGGTCATACGCCGGAGCCGAACGGGATGTTTCGGTCCGGAGAGCCCCGGCGAACGATTCGATCGTTGCGCGAGAAACGTGAGATCCAACCGCTCGAACCGGGCAACGGACAGAGATCTCTCGAAGCGGCCGGCTTCAGCCGGCCGGATGGGAGCGGAGCGACCCACCGCCCTCACATCCCGTCCAGCTCCCGATCCAGCCGCTCCTGGAGCGAGCGCAGATCGTCCCTGCGGCGGGTGAGCTCGTTCTCCAGCTCCAGGAGCCGCTGCCCCGTCTCCTGCAGGCGGTTCTCGATCGCCTCCAGCTCGCTCGCGGCCTGGTCGATCATGGCCGTGAAGTTGTTGCGGTTCCGCTCCAGCTCCTCCGGCTCCATCTGTTCGAGCTCCCCCTCGAACATCGTCATGCGCATCCGGATGTCGCGCTGCCGGTCCTCCAGCGAGCGCTTCGTGTCCTCCGCCGACCGGAGCTCGCTCTCCAGGGTCTGGATCCGCTGGTTGCCCAGCTCGATCCGCTTCAGGGTCAGGTCGAGCCGCTGGCCTTCGACCTGGCGTTCCAGCAGCCCGGCGATCCGCTCCAGTGTCCGGTTGAGCCGGGCGAGCTGGGTCTGGACACCGGCGGCCTCATCGGCCGGGACGTCCGCGGCTTCTCCCGCCGCCACCTGACCGGCGACGGGAGCCGCGAGCACGGCGAGAGCGACGAAGACGACGGCGACTGAGACTGCGAGCGTTCGATGCATCCGTGGACCTCCTTTGCAGGAAGTCTACGACCGCCCGCGCCGAACGATGTGGCACGTCAGCGTCTCGAGGGCTCGTCCGTCGACCGCCGTCACGCCTCCCGGCGTACAATCCCCGCCGGAGGGAGAGCCATGACCTCGAAGAGCCAGACAGACCATCGGATCGGCATCCTCGGGCTCGGGGCGTACGCGCCGGGGCGGGTGATGGAGAACGCGGAGTGGGCGGAGCACGTGGACACGAGCGACGAGTGGATCCGCACCCGCACCGGGATCGAGCGGCGGCGGATCGCGGCGCCGGACGAGACCACGGCCACCATGGCGGTGGAGGCGGCGCGGGTGGCGCTGGCGGACGCCGGGTTGGGGCCGGAGGACCTGGACGAGATCATCGTCGCCACGGATACGCCGGAGGTTTACATCCCGGACACGGCGTCGTTCGTCCAGACCCTGCTCGAGGCCCGGGAGGTGCCGGCCTACGACCTGGCGGGGAGCGGCTGCGCCGGATGGCTCCAGGGGCTCGACCTGGCCCGGTCGCGGGTGCTGGCCCAGCGGATGCTGGGGGCGCGCTGGCGGGTGCTGGTGGTGGGAGTGGAGCTCCTCAGCCGGCTGATGGACTGGACCGACCGGTCGACGGCGGTGCTGTTCGGGGACGGCGCCGGCGCCGTGGTGGTGGGCGAGCAGGAGGACGGCGGCAACGAGATCGTGGCCACCGTCGCCGGGACCGACGGCCGGCGGTGGGACATCCTCTGCCTGGAAGCCGGGGGCACCCGCAAGCCGTTCTGGTCCAATGCGCCGACGGCCCGGCGGACGGACTCCGGGGAGTTCCACGAGAGCATCCGGATGAAGGGCCGGGAGGTCTTCCGCGAAGCGGTGGGGCGGATGAGCGCCGCGTCCCGGGAGGTGCTCGAGAAGACCGGGCACACGGTGGACGACGTGGACCTGGTGGTCCCTCACCAGGCGAACCTGCGGATCATCAGCGCCGTGGGCAAGGCCCTCGACGTGCCCGAGGAGAGGGTGTTCGTCAACGTCCAGGAGTACGGCAACACCGGCTCGGCCTCGGTGCCGATCGCCCTGGCGGAGGCCCGGGACGCCGGACGGATCGGGGCGGGGGACCTGGTGCTGATGGCGTCGTTCGGGGCCGGGTTCCACTGGGCGGCGACGCTGGTCCAGTTCTGACGGCCCGGTCGGCCGCCGCAGGCCGGTGGAAGGTGGGGCCTGCGGCCCATCCGGCCGCCGCGGAGGGCGGCCGCTTCATTCGGACGGCCACCATCGAACCGCTCGAAGCGGCCGGTTTCATTCGGACGGCCACCATCGAACCGCTCGAAGCGGCCGGTTTCATTCGGACGGCCACCATCGAACCACTCGAAGCGGCCGGCTTCATTCGGACGGCCACCATCGAACCGCTCGAAGCGGCCGGCCTCCGCGCCGGCCGGATGCGAGCGCAGCGAGCCACCTCACCGACTACAATGGAAGGGCCATGACCGAGCAGAACGACCAGCGCGATTTCGGGGCCATCCTCGCCGAGTTCGAACGCACGCAGGAGGAGGCCGGGAGCGGCAAGGACCCGGAGGCGGGCACCCGCGTCTCCGGGACGATCCTGTCCATCGGCGAGGAGGCCGCCTTCGTCGACGTGGGCGCCAAGTCGGACGCCATGGTCGCGATCTCCGAGCTGACCGAGGAGACCGAGGACGGCGAGCAGACGCTCACGGTCGCCGTCGGGGACACGGTCGAAGGCATGGTCACCGGCAAGGACGACGCCAGCGGCTGCCTGATCCTCCGGGTCCGCCCCGGGGGCTCCGGCCTCGGCGCCGGCGGCACCGAGATCGCCCTGGAGGAGATCTCCCAGGCCCACGAGCACGCCATCCCGGTGGAGGGGATGGTCACCGAGGCGATCAAGGGCGGCGTCCAGGTGGAGGTCTCCGGAGTGCGCGCCTTCTGTCCCATCTCGCAGCTCGACCTGCGCTTCGTCGAGGACCCGGCCACCTACGTCGGCCGGCGGCTCACCTTCCTGGTCAAGCGCTTCGAGTCGTCCGGACGCGGCGGGCGCCCGAACGTGGTGCTGTCGCGCCGCGAGCTGCTCGAAGAGGAGGAACGGCAACGCAAGGAGGACGCGCTGGCCCGGCTCTCCGCGGGCGCGGTCGTGCGCGGCACGGTCACCTCGGTCACCAGCTACGGGGCGTTCGTGGACCTGGGCGGGGTCGAGGGGCTGCTCCACGTCTCCGAGATGTCCCACGGCCGGGTCGAGGACCCGGAGAGCCTGCTCTCCGCCGGCGACGTGGTGGAGGTCAAGATCCTCTCCATCGAGGAGGGCGACAAGGGCAAGCGGATCTCGCTCTCGACGAAGGCCCTCCAGAAGGACCCGTGGGAGGTGGTCGAGGAGCGCTTCCCGGCGGGCGAGGTGGTCGGCGGGCGGGTCACCCGGCTGGAGCCCTACGGCGCGTTCGTGGAGATCGCGCCGGGGCTCGACGGGCTGGTGCACGTCTCCGAGCTCGATCCGGGCCGGCGCGTGGCCCACCCGCGCGACGTGGTCGAGCTGGGCCAGGACGTCCAGGTGCGGGTGCTGAACGTGGACCCGGTCCAGCGCCGCATCTCGCTGTCGATGGCCTCCCCCCTCGAAGCCGCGGACACGCCCTCGGCCGCCGAGTACTCCGCCGGCGCGAAGAGCTCCGGCGGCGGGTTCGGCTCGCTGGCGGCGGCGTTCGAAAAGGTGCAGAAGGACGACGACTGACCGGAGCCCCACTCCCACTCGGGGCCTCGCCCCCCTCTGCCTGCCGGGGAGAAGGAGCATGGATCGAGCTCCGCTGTCCCCGTGGCGCGATCGGCGGGCACTCTGGTTTCAGGAAGCTCACACACGATCAACTGCAGTCGGAGCGCTCCCGAAAGGAGTCGATCATGCGCCGTGCCCTCGTCCTGTCCGCTCTTCTTGCGGCGGTCCTCGCCCTGCCCGTGGCCGCCGCGCAGCAGGCGCCGCCGGCCGCCCTCACCGCCCCCTCGGACGCCCGGTGCGCCGACACGTCCACTCCGGTACCGCTGGCGCCGGCCGAACGGCCTTCGCCGCGGGAGGCCCTGGCGAACGCCGGGCTCGTCCCGGACGCCACCCTCGCGGTGGACGACCTGCCCACCTGCCCGTCGGTGGTCCCCTGCGGCGGCGGTGGCCCGTACGTCAAGTGCCGGAACACCAACTGCAGCACGACCGACCTGGGGTACAGCGCCTGCATCGCGGGGAGCTCGGCGATCAAGTGCCCCCCGGGTGAGACCATCCACGTGACCAACTGCAACTGCCAGGTGGCCTTCCAGGCGTACTGCTGCACCCACCCGCCCTACTGCCTCTGCGGTTCCTGCAACTTCTCGAGCCAGTCGGTCTCCTGCCAGTAGCCGGCCCTCGACCGGGGCTTCCCCCGGGCGCGCTCCGGCCGCCCGGGGGACCCTCCCGGCCCCGGTTCCCGACCCTTTCCGCCGTGCTATGGTGACCGCTGGGAGCGACCGATGGCCGACCAGCGCATCTACCGGATCCACTTCTTCAACCAGGGTCAGATCTACGAGATCTACGCCCGGCAGGTCTCCCAGGGCAGCCTGTTCGGGTTCATCGAGGTCGAGGAGCTGATCTTCGGCGAGAAGACCCAGGTGGTCGTGGACCCGTCCGAAGAGCAGCTCCAGAAGGAGTTCTCCGGGGTCAAGAGGACCTACCTGCCGATGCACGCCGTCCTGCGGATCGACGAGGTCGAGAAGGAGGGCCACGGCCGGATCACGTCGCCCAAGGGCGGCGGGAAGATCGCGACGTTTCCCTCGCCGATCTACACGCCCGGGAAATAGGTAGCGCCCTCGCGGGCGCGGTCGGCCGGCTGAAGCCGGCCGCTTCGACCAGGATAGCCGGCACCGGCGGTCGGTGGTCCGCTACGGCAGCGAACGGTAACCCGCGGCGCGTTCCGGGGGCTCCCGGTCGGAGGTGTCGGCGCCCGCGGACCTGGAAAGCCCGTCGGCAGGGCAGGCCCGACTGTCCGCGACGGCGCCGGCAGGCGGAGCCCAACGGCCGAAGTCCTACCAGGCGGAGCCGTGCCGGAGACCGGGAGCCCCCGGAACGCGCCCGGCGAACCCCCCGGCGCAGGCCATGCCTCAGAACTCGACCTTGCCGGCGGCGAGAGTCTCGAGGGCGGACGCGTGCACGCCGCCGTTGGTGGCGAGGATGCCCTTGCCGCGGAGGCTCTTGCCGCTACCGTCGTAGACCACCTCGTCCCCTTCGACATTGGTCACCCGGCCGCCGGCCTCCTCCACCAGGATGTGCCCGGCCGCCACGTCCCAGTCGTGGAGGGTGAGGTAGTCCCCCAGGTAGAGGTCGGCCTCCCCGCGGGCCACCTGGGCCAGCTTGATGCCGGCCGAGTAGGTCTGGAGCGTGCGCTCGGCGCCGAAGGCGGCCACGAGCTTCCCGGCGCCCTCGTCCCCCCGGGAGCGGCTCATGGTGAGATCCCGCGGCACGCCGTCCGTCGTGGTCACGGAGCAGGCGCGGGGCTCGGCGTCGAACGGCCGGCGCACGTGGCAGCCGCCTCCCCGGACGGCGTAGGTCACCCGGTCGATCGCCGGCTCATGGACGGCGCCCACCACCGCCTTCCCCCCGTCCACCAGGGCGATCATGATCGAGAACTCGTCGTTCTTGCGGGCGAAGCCCCGGGTGCCGTCGATCGGATCGACCACCCAGAAGCGGCCGTCCCCGCCGGCCTCGGTCTCGAACCGGTCGCTCGCCTCCTCGGCGCACATGCCGTCGCCCGGAAACTCCCGGTGCAGACCGTCCAGGATCAGCTCCTGGGACGCCCGGTCCGCCTCGGTCGAGATGTCCGCCGGCGCATCCTCGATCCGCTCGAAGCTCTCGTAGCGCCGCATGATCTCGGCCCCCGCCCGCCGGATCGTCTCCAGAACGACGTCCAGCTCCCTCTGATAACGACCTCCCGTCGTCTGCGTCGCAGCCACCTGACCTCCCAATCCCTGATCTCTGATCCCTGATTCCTAATTGCGCACCGCCACCGTCAGCTTCAGCACCGGCCTCTCCTCCCCACCGAACGCCTCCTCGAACCGCTCCCGCGGAACGCTCAGCGTGAGCTCTTTCTCGAGCCCGAACCCGCTGCTCTGGGCCTTGACCGATCGGCCGACGGCGAAGTCCTCGAGCCCGGCGGAGGCCAGCACCTCGCCGCCCCAGACCAGCTCCGCCGCGAGGTCGGCGTGCTCGAGATACCGCCTGCCGTGGAGCGCCGCCACCACCTCCACGTCCACCGTCCCGCCGCGCTCGCTGCGCGACAGCGTGACCCGGCGCACCGAGACGCCCTCGGTGAGGTAGATCGAGGTCTCCTCGGTGCTCCACGAGTACTCCGCCGGGATCGACTCGATCGGGCCGACGGGCACGTCGAGGACCATCGGGGACTCCAGGTGCACCCGGTTGCGCTCCTCGAGGGGCACCTCCTGCGCGGGCACCGCCCCGGAGGCGGCCCGGACTCCCCCCTCGGACGCCGGCTCGGGTGTCGGCTCGGGAGCCGGTGCGGGTGCGGGCTCCGGAGCCGGCCGCGGGACCGATTCCGGGCCGGGCTCCGGAGCCGGCTCGCGCGAAGGCTCGTCCGTCGTCCGCCCTTCGCGCGGTACGTAGGTGGCGTCGAAGACCACCTCCCAGCTCTCACCGCCGTCGCGGGAGTGCTCGATCCGGTGGCGGAGCCGCTCGGCTCCCACCGGCTCCACCACCACCCGGGCCCGGGCGACGGTCCCGTCGTGGCGCACGTTCTCGCCCTCGAAGTGCATCGCCCCGTCCCGGAGCTCGCCGTCGTAGACCACCAGCGTGCCCGAGCTGTCGACCCAGACCTGCTTCCAGCGGCCGTCCCGGGGGTCGACGTAGTTCATGCTCTGCCCGGTCAGATCACTGCCCCCCGAGCTCCAGCTCTCCTCGATCACGCAGCCGTCATGACGCCTGCGGACGTGATTGAAGCCCACCGGCTCGCCGTCGGCGCCGAGCACGCGCCAGTCCCCGACCCAGAAATCGAGCTGGCGATGGAGCGGATCGTCGGCGCAGGGGCGGGGCGGACCGGTCTGCTGGGCGGCGGCCGGCGCGGCGCCGGCGAGCAGGCAGGCCAGGGCGGCGAGGCAGACGGGCAGGGCGAGGAGTCGAGGTCGGCGTGATCGCATGGTCGGGTCTCCCGGTGGATCCCGTGAATCGGTTGCGGGAGGCCCGACTCTAGCAGGGTGTCAACCCTCACCCCGGCCCTCTCCCTGGAAGGGAGAGGGAGGCGGTCGAAGCAGGCTCTCCCCTCGCCTCGGGTCAGCGCCCGCGGTCGGCGTGGGCCCGCGCCAGGAAGCGTCCCGGCGGGTCCGCCGCGCGACCGGCGAGGGTGTGGCGACAGTCGACCCGGGGCACGGAGCCGGCGGATCGCGCCGGCAGGTACCCGTGCCGGCGCAGCCGTTCCACCAGCTCCCGCGCCTGCGCCGGCTCCAGCGCCTGACGCGCGTCGCACAGGGCCTGGCACGGATCCGAATGGACCTCCACCAGCAGACCCTGGGCGCCGGCCGCCACCGCCGCTTCGGCGAGCGGCGTCACCAGCTCGCGAGCGCCGGCGGCGTGGGACGGATCGGCGATCACCGGCAGGTGCGAGAGCCGTCGCACGATCGGAATGGCCGCCACGTCCAGGTGATACCGGGTGGCGACGGACGCCGGCGGCAGCACCCCCCGCTCGCACAGGATGACGTCCGGGTTGCCCGAGAGCATCACGTACTCGGCGGCCATCAGCCACTCCTCGATGGTCGCGGACGGGCCGCGCTTGAGCAGCACCGGCCGGCCCGCGGCCCCGGCCCGGCGCAGGATCTCGAAGTTCTGCATGTTGCGCGCGCCGAGCTGGATCACGTCCATGTCGTACTGCTGGAAGAGCTCGAGGGTGGCGGCGTCCCGCATCTCGGTGACGATCGGCACGCCGAAGCGCTCGCGCACCCGGGCGAGCATCTCCAGCCCCCGTTCGCCGAGGCCCTGGAAGGAGTAGGGGCTGCTCCGCGGCTTGAAGGCGCCGCCGCGCAGCATCTGCGCGCCGGCCTCGAGGGCCGCCTCGGCGGAACGCAGGAGCTGGTCCTCGGATTCGACCGCGCACGGACCCGCGATCATCAGGGGCGGATTCGACCCGCCGACCGCCCGGCCGCGGACCCGGATCACCGTGTCCTCCGCCTGGCTGCGCCGGGAGGCGAGCCAGTAGCCCGGCGCGCTCGGCTGGACCGTCTCGACGCCGGGCAGGGCCTGCAGCAGGTGGGGATCGGGCTGACCACCGCGGATCGAGACGATGGTCTGGCGCGGACGGTGGACCTCGGCCTCGCCACCGAGAACGTCCACCCGGCCCAGAACGCGTTCCAGGTCCTCCGGGGTGGCGTCGAGCTTCATGATCACGAGCATCAGTACCTCCTACCGAAATCGACCAGCCGGCCCTCCGGCCACGGGACGCTCGGCCCGCTCAGGGGACGAGGGTGCCGGAGGGAGCAGCGAGGGGGTGGGAGCGAGTGCGCGGTCGGTTCCCCGATCGAGAGTCTGGAGCAAACGCCGTGCCGCCAGGTAGGCCGCGCGGGCGGTGGCGCACGGCGGTGCGCCGTAGCGTTCCGCGTAGGACCGCTCGAAGCCGGGCGGAGCCGTCGCGCCGTCCGGCCCGGCGACCCACGGGACTCCCGTGTAGTGCAGCAGGGTGGACGGGTCGTTGACCGTGATCAGCGGCCGGCGCAGCCTGGTCGCCACCTGGGCGGCGGCGTGACTCCCCGCGTGGTCGAGCAGCGTCAGCAGGCCCGTGGCGCCGTCCCGGACCATCAGGTCGCGGGCCGCCTGGGAGGCGGTCGACCAGGGTCCGGTGATCCGCGAGGTCACCAGGGTGGCCGCGCCGCGCTCGGCCAGCGCCAGCCGGGCGCCCCGCTCGGCCGCCGATCCGGTCTCGGCTCCGTCGCCGCTCAACAGCAGCCCGAGGGTGACGGGTGCCTCCGACCGGCCGGCCACCAGCGGCTCGCCGGGCCGCCAGCCGTTGGCCGGCTCCGGACGATAGCGGAACGCCCCCTCCTCCACCCGCGCCAGGTAGACCGGCCCCACGTCGTTGAAGGTGTTGTCGAAGACGATCGGGCCCGTCACCCCCTGGTACCGCTCGACGGCGGCCAGGGCGGCGCGGATGCGCACCCGGTTGAGCCCGGCCTCGCGCACGGCGTCGAGCACCAGGTTCATGCCGTCGAAGGCGTGGGCCGCGTAGGCGTCCGGCTCCTCGTCCCAGCGCTGCCGGTAGACCTCGCGAAACGCGAGCCAGGCCGGGTCGGAGGAGGTGGGGTCGAAGGTCGCCACGGCGGTGAACCCCTCGGCGGCGGCACCGGCCTCCTTCAGGAACCGCTCGTCGATCACCCGGGACGGCCCGAAGGCGGGCACGTCGAGACCCAGAGCCCTGGCCTGGGCGAGGGCGCGGCCCGCCATCTCGGCGCCGCCCCAGACCACCAGCCCGTCGGGCCGCGTCGACGCCACCCGCTCCACCAGCGGCGAGAGGTCCTCGGCCCCGGGGATCCAGTTGACCTCGGTGACCAGGGGGTGGCCCAGGCGCTTGGCGGCGTCCCGGAGCTCGACGATCCCCATGCGGCCGTAGCGACTGTTGGCCCGGATCACCGCGATCCGGCGCAGGCCGTGCTCGACGAAGATCGTCCGCGCCAGGGCGTAGCTCTCCTGCCGGGAGTCGGCGATGCACCGGAAGGCCCAGGGGATCGCCGTCTCGGTGAGCGTCGGGTCGCCCGTGGCGCTGTTCATGACCGGCAGCAGGGCCTTGAGGGCCACCCGGATGGCGATGTGGCTCGAGTCCCCGGAGACCGACCCGAGGGCCGCCCACACGTGGTCCTCGTACGCCATCCGGACGATCGTGTTGCTGGAGGCGCCCCACCGGGGCAGGTCCTCGTACTCGATCAGCCGGAAGGGCAGGCCCCGGTAGCCGCCGGCGGCGTTGGCCTGCTCCACCGC
>JASFUJ010000007.1:0-15830 GCA_050050355.1 Acidobacteriota bacterium | reverse complement strand
CGGCCCTCGCAGAGCGCCATGGCCTGGGCCGCCCGGTAGAGCGCCTGGGCCCCGCGCGTCGAGACGCCCAGGACGAACTCCGAGCGCTCCCGGGTCGCGCCGGCGAGCGCCAGGACGTAGCCGGCGAGCTTCTCCGCCACCTTGACCTCGCGGACCCGCCGCTGGAGATCGAGCAGCTCGGCCTTCGAGAGCACCGGCTGGAGCTCGGCGAGCACGCCCTCGACGCCCCCCGAGAGCAGCAGGGCGCGCTCCTCCTCCACCGGCGGGTAGCCGAGGCGCAGCGAGAGCATGAACCGGTCGAGCTGGGACTCCGGCAGCGGGAAGGTCCCGTGGTACTCGAGGGGGTTCTGGGTCGCCAGGACCACGAACGGCTGGGGCAGCGCGTAGCGCTTGCGCTCCACGGAGACCTTGCGCTCGCTCATCGCCTCGAGCAACGCCGACTGGGTCTTCGGGGTCGCCCGGTTGATCTCGTCGGCCAGGACCACGTTGGCGAAGAGCGGCCCGGGAACGAACTCGAACGACTGCTCCTTCTGGTTGAAGATGGACACGCCGATGATGTCCGACGGCAGCAGGTCGCTGGTGAACTGAACCCGCTGGAAGGCGAGCCCCACGGAGCGGGCGAGGGCCTGGGCGAGCGTCGTCTTGCCGACCCCGGGAACGTCCTCGATCAGCACGTGCCCCTGGGCCAGCAGCGAGATCACCGCCAGGCGGATGACCTCGGCCTTGCCCCGGATCACCCGGGCGGTCGACGCCTCCAGACGGTGCACCCGCTCGGCCGCCGCCGCGGCGTCGAGTCCGGCGGCCGGCGCCGGCGGGTCGGTCTCCAGGTCGATCGGGGTCAATCTCGATTCACTCTCGGTGATGCGCTCGGGTGGGCGGATTCCTCGTGGCGACCCGGTCACCCTTCGGGCGAGTACTCCTGGAACTCGCGGTAGTCGCTCCGCTCTCCGGGCGGCACCGGGTGGCGGACCTGGACGTTGAAGCCGTCGCCCTCCCGGAAGTCGACGCCCTCCAGGCGGTAGGTGATCTGCGTGCCCGGACCCCGGTGGACGTCCGCCGTGTCCAGGTATACGCGCCAGGTCTGCTTGACGTCGCCGTCGGGATCGGCCTGGGTCACGTCGACGGTGAGGCCGGACAGGGTCTCCCGGCTGGTGGTGCTGACCAGGATGTCGAGCAGGGCGTCCTGGCGGACCGCCGCCGCCCCGGCCATCTCGTCCTCGGCCATCTCGCCCTCGGCCGCGGCAGCCCCGGCGTCCTCGACATCCTCCGAGGGGGCCGCCTCCTCCGCCATCGGCTGCTCGCCCCCCTCCTCACTGGCGGCCGGTTCCACCGGCTCCTGGGAGATCACGAAGCCGTTGAGCTCGGCCGTGTACGTCGAGCGCAGCTCGGAGACCTGCTCCTCCGGGCTCGGGGGCGGGCCGCACGCCCCGGCGACGAGCAGGACGAGGACGGTCGCTGTGACAAAGACGCTGGTTCGTCGATCCACGGAGTTCCTCCTTCGATGGGCGCGGTGTGATCGGAGCTCGGACCCTCCCAGAACGGCTGGGAGCCCGGCGCAGTATAACCGAGCCGGCCCGAGTCTTCAGGCCGGGGTCGGCCACGGGCTGCTATAGTCCGCCCGGGGTCGCTCCGGAATCGGAGCCCGCCTTGCCGCCCCCGCCGGGTCCCCGTCCTCGGCCCGCCGCCGCATGTCCTCCGCATGCCCCTCACATGTTAGATTGCCCGACGAGCACCGGCCCCGCCACCGGTCCGCCGGGAGACCCGTCCGGGCCTCTTCCGCGCGCGACCCGCGTGGCCGCGCGGTCGGATCCGGACCGAACCGGTGCCCCACCCGGTGCCCGAGGGTGCCCAAGAAGGAGCCGAGAGCACATGGCAGACGAACGCAGTGAAAAGTTGAAGGCGCTCGACGGCGCGTTGACCCAGATCGAGCGACAGTTCGGCAAGGGCTCGATCATGCGCCTGGGCCAGCAGGAGGCGATGGAGATCCCGTTCATCCCGACCGGGTCGATCGCCATCGACTACGCCATCGGAATCGGCGGCGTGCCGCGGGCCCGGGTCGTGGAGATCTACGGTCCCGAGTCGTCGGGCAAGACCACCCTGGCCCTGTCGATCGTGGCGCAGGGCCAGAGACGGGGCGGCACGGCGGCGTTCATCGACGCCGAGCACGCCCTCGACGCCGAGTACGCCAAGAAGATCGGCGTGGACATCGACGAGCTGCTGGTCTCCCAGCCGGACAGCGGGGAGCAGGCGCTCGAGATCGCCGAGATGCTGGTGCGCTCGAACGCCGTCGACGTGATCGTCGTCGACTCGGTGGCGGCTCTGGTGCCGAAGGCGGAGCTCGAGGGCGAGATGGGGGACTCCCACGTGGGCCTCCAGGCGCGGCTCATGTCCCAGGCCCTGCGCAAGCTCACCTCGATCGTCTCCAAGTCGAAGACCACCCTGATCTTCATCAACCAGATCCGGGAGAAGATCGGCGTCATGTTCGGCAACCCGGAGACCACCACCGGCGGGCGCGCGCTCAAGTTCTACTCGTCCGTGCGCATCGACATCCGGCGGATCGGCTCGCTCAAGGACGGCGAGGAGATCGTCGGCAGCCGGGCCAAGATCAAGGTGGTCAAGAACAAGGTCGCCGCACCCTTCCGCCAGGCCGAGTTCGACATCGACTACGGCGAGGGCATCTCCCGGGTCGGCGAGCTGGTCGACCTGGGCGTGGACCACAAGCTGGTACAGAAGAGCGGCGCCTGGTACAGCTACGGCGACGTGCGCCTGGGACAGGGGCGCGAGAACTCCAAGCAGTTCCTGCGGGACAACCCCGAGCTGGCCGAAGAGATCGAGGACCAGCTCCGCGAGACCCTCGGCCTGTCGAAGCCGAAGAAGGCCGACGGCGAGGCACCCGAGGCCGGGAAGGGGAACGGCGCGAAGGAGGGCCGGGAGCAGAAGCAGGCCGCGTCGTGAGGAGGTCCCGGAGCCAGAGGGCCCACGGGGCCGGGAAGGCCGGGGGGACCCGAGGAGTCGCGCTCCCCCCGGCCCTCGTCTGCCTCCTCCTGGTCGGGGTGGTCAGCGCCGCGGCCGGGCAGTCGACCGCGGCCGGGCAGTCGACCGCGGCCGGGCAGTCAACCGCGGCCGGGCAGCCGACCGCGGCCGGCCCCACCCTGTCCCTCGAAACCCGCGGCGCCACCCTGCGGGGCGGCGACCTCCACCTCACGGTCACCGTCGGCGCGACCGACGTCCCGGTTCCGGTGCGCCTCCTGGTCGGCGGCCGGGAGGTGGCGCGCCGGGACCTGGGGGAAGGGACCCACGAGCTGACGCTCGACGACGCCGCGCCCGGCCGGGGGGGAGAGGCCACCGTGACGGCGGTCTCCGGCGGCTCCCGGGCCGAGACCACCGTCCGGCCCGTCGCGGCCTGGCTGTCCATCGTGCCCCCGCTCCTCGCCATCGGCCTCGCCCTGATCTTCCGGGACGTGCTGGTCTCGCTGTTCCTCGGCGTCTTCAGCGGCGCCCTGATCCTCGCCGGCTGGAACCCGCTCAGCGCCTTCGCCCGCTCGATCGACAGCTTCATCGCCCCGTCGCTGGCGGACCCGGGGCAGGCGAAGATCCTCATCTTCTCCAGCCTCCTCGGCGGCATGGTCGGGGTGATCTCGAAGAGCGGCGGCACGCGGGGGGTGGTGGAGCGGCTCACCACCTTCGCCTCGAACGCCCGGCGGGGGCAGATCGCCACCTGGCTCATGGGTGTGGCGGTCTTCTTCGACGACTACGCCAACACCCTGATCGTCGGCTCCACCATGCGGCCGATCACCGACCGGCTCCGGGTGAGCCGCGAGAAGCTCGCCTACGTGGTCGACTCCACCGCCGCGCCGGTGGCCAGCCTGGTGCCGATCTCCACCTGGATCGGGTTCGAGATCGGGCTGATCGGCGCCGCGTTCGCGGACCTGGGCCTCGACTTCAACCCCTACACCACCTTCGTCGCCACCATCCCGTACCGCTTCTACCCGGTGTTCGCCCTGGTGCTCGGCTTCGCCATCGCCGCCACGGGCCGGGACTTCGGTCCGATGCTCCGGGCCGAGCGCCGGGCCCGGACCACCGGAGCCCTGCTCGCCGACGGCGACCAAGCCCTGGCCGACTACTCCCGGGACGTGCTCGAGCCCCCCGAGGAGGCTCCCCACCGGGCGGTCAACGCGGTGGTGCCGATCCTCACCGTCATCGTGGTCACCCTGGCGGGGCTCTACGTCTCCGGCGCCGCGGCGGTGGACCGGGCGAGCGTCGGCGGGACGACGGCCTACCTGCGGGACGTGTTCGCCGCGTCGGACCCGTACAACACCCTGCTGTGGGCCAGCCTGGCCGGCGTGGTGACCGGCGTGCTGCTGCCGGTGGGCCAGCGGATCCTGAGAATCCGGGCCGCGATGGAGGGGGTGGTCGAGGGCTTCAAGTCGATGATGCTGGCGCTGGTGGTGCTGGTGCTCGCCTGGTCGATCTCGGGGGTCTGCAGCGAGCTCCACACGGCGGAGTACCTGGTCGGGGTCACCGAAGGCGTGCTCTCGCCCCACTGGCTGCCGGTCCTGGTCTTCGCCCTGTCGGCGGCCACCTCGTTCGCCACCGGCAGCTCCTGGGGAACCATGGGGATCCTCATTCCGCTGGTGATCCCCATCGCCCACGGCCTCTCGACCAATGCCGGCATCCCGCCGGCCGACCCGGTCTACTACACCCTGATGCTGGGAACGATCTCCTCCGTGCTGGCGGGGAGCGTCTGGGGCGACCACTGCTCGCCGATCTCGGACACCACGATCCTCTCCAGCATGGCCTCCGGCTGCGACCACATCGCCCACGTGCGCACCCAGATCCCGTACGCCCTGGGCATCGGGTTCCTCGGCATGGCCCTCGGGGACGTCCCGACGGCCTACGGGATGAGCCCCTGGGTCTCCCTGGCCGTGGGGGTGATCGTGATCGTCGGCGTGGTCCTCTGGCGGGGCAAGCTCGTGGCCGAGGACTGACCCGGAGCGGCGGCCGGGGCTCCTTCGCCGGGAGCGGTTCGGGGGCTCCCGGCCTCCGGCCCGGCTCCGCGTGAAAGAGCTTCGAGCGGGGGGATCCGGACGCATCACAGCGGCGGCGGGATCTCGTAGTGCTCGTGGACCGGGGCGTGGTCGCGCAGGCCGTTGGCTTCCCGCTGGACCTCCAGGTACCAGAGCCAGTGGCGGGCGTCGCGCCGGAGCTCGTTGAACTCCCTCACCCGCTCCGGCCGCTCGCCGTCCGACGCGCGCGCGACCCGGTTCCGCAGGGCCTCGAGGCTCTCGAGCCGCGCCTCGAGCCCCTCGGCGATCCGCTTCAGGGCCGCCGCCCGCTCCTGGACGATCTCCTGTTTCGTGCGTTCGAGCGCTTCGGCGTGTCGTGAGAATCGGGCCATGGTGTCGACAGGGTCTGCCGGGTCCTTCCCGGTAACCGCCCCGGACGGTAGCACGAGCGGGCACTCCACCCCGTGACAAGTGCGGCCCCCGGTCGCTATGCTCACCGGCCATGACGCACCGACCCCTCGTCCGGTCTCTCGCCCCGCTCGCCTTCGCCCTCGCCGCTCCCGCTCTCCTCGTCGCCCAGGGACCGCCCTGCCGCCCTTGCGCGGGGGTGGTGACCGACGATCCGACAGCCGTGGCCGATGAGGTCGCGGCGGTGGCCGGCGACCTGGACGAGCGCCAGCCGCTCTACGTGGCCTGGGACGTCCCGCTGCTCGACCCGACCGAGCGCCCGGCCGACGTCGCCGCCGACGTGGAGGCGACCCGCCGGGTGCGCGCGGCCCAGGTCACGCCCTGGGTGCGGCTGATCTTCACCACGCCGCCGTCCCTGGTCGAGAACACGGAGCGCCTGGATCTCGAGCTCGAGGCGGTGGCCGCCCTGGCCCGGGAGGCGGCCCCGGACACCCACTTCCAGGTGGTCTGGGAGCCCACGGGCTCGGACGCGGCGGCTTTCGACGCCGCCTCCTTCGCCTTCCTCCTGAAGCGCGCCTCGGTCGCCCTCACCGGCGCCCGGCCGGATGCCACGGTGCTCGCCGGTCCGGTCCCCGCGTCGGTGGACGCCTTGAACGCGCTGTACGACAACGAGATCGGCGCCTACCTGGACGGACTCGCCGTGGAGCCCGCCCCGACGGAGGTCCTGGAGGAGATCGCCGCCACCCTGACCGCGCTCGACCCGGGCCGGCCGCTGGTGGTCGACCGGCGGCCGGAGCCCTCCCCCGCCGCCACCGCCCTGGCGGACGCCGCCCGCGGCACCGCCGCGGGGGTCGCCGTCACCTTCTTCGAGCTGCCGGAGATCCGGCCCGAGACGGTCACGCCGTTCGTGGTCCTGGCGCGGGAGTTCCGGGGCGACCTGTCCTACGACCCGGGCTACGGTCCGGCCGGCGCGGACGGGGCCTGGAGCTTCGTGCGGGAGGACCTGTCGCTGCGGGTGATCGCGGAGACCGGATCCGGGCCGGCCGAGCTCCGGTTCGACGACCCGACGCTGCTGTCCCCGGAGGAGGTCGACCCGGCGACCGGCGCGCCCCGGGCGCTGTTCGGGATCCGCCGGACCGCCGAGGGCCTGGTGGTGCCGGTGCCCGCGGACGGCCCGGTGACCGTGGTCCGGCTGGAGCGCGGCCAGGCGGTCGACCTGGAGCAGTACGAGGAACGGGTCACGGTGGCCGACGAGCGGCGGATGCCGGTCGAGGAGATCCTGCGCCGCCTCCAGGCGTTCGAGGACGCCCAGGCGCGGAAGCTCGACCACTACAGCGCGGTCAACACGACCCACCTGCGGTTCGGCGCCGGCGCCGGGGTGCAGAGCGTCGAGGCCACGCTGGAAGGACCGTTCTTCTTCGAGCGGCAGGCCGCCGGCCCGGACGACTCCGACCGGGGACGGGGCGGCTTCGACTGGGCCTGGAAGCGCTTCTACATCAACGGCATCCGCTGGAAGGGCGAGACCATCCCGGAGATCCCCCTGGTGCAGCCGGAGAAGGCGGCGGTGATGCCGATCCAGATCAGCTTCACCCGCCAGTACGACTACCGGCTGGTGGGCACCGAGACGGTCGACGGCCGCGACTGCTGGGTGGTGGAGTTCCGGCCCGCCGTGGCCCCGGAGGAGGGCAAGCTCTACCGCGGGCGCGTCTGGGTCGACCGGGAGCTCTTCGCCCGGGTCCGGAGCCGCGCGGTGCAGCTCGGCCTGGAGGGCGAGGTGCTGTCCAACGAGGAGATCCTCCACTACGCCCCGGTCGACGCCTCCGGCCGGCCGGCCCCCTGGTCCGAGGACAGCTTCTTCCTCCCCCTCCGCCTCACCGGGCAGCAGCTCATCTCGGTGGTCAACGCCACGACCCTGGTGGAGCGGGAGACGATCCTCTCGGAGATCGAGATCAACGGCGCGGATTTCGGCGAGCGCCGGGCGGCGGTCATGGAGTCCGACGTGACCATGGTCCGCGACACCGACAAGGGCCTGCGCTACCTGGTCAAGGAGGAGGGCGTCGAGGGCCGGGTGGTCCAGGAGGACTTCGACACCAGCCGTCTCTTCGCGCTGGGCGGCGTGTTCTACGACGACTCCCTCGACTATCCGCTGCCGCTGGCCGGCGCCAACTACCTGGACTTCGACTTCCGCGAGACCGGCAACCAGCTCAACCTGTTCTTCGGCGGCGCGCTGCTCACCGCCAACTACGCCGATCCGCGGCTGGCCGGCAGCCGGTGGGACCTGGGCGGCGACGCCTTCGCCCTGGCCATCCCGGTGACCGACAGCCAGTACCGGGACGGTGTCGAGCGGCCCGGGGAGGAGGTCGAGCTCCGGACGGGCAACGTCTCGGTCAAGGTCGGCCGCCCGCTGGGCAACTTCGTCAAGCTGGGCGCCGAGTACGAGGTCTCCTACCGGGGCTACGAGGCCGGGGACGACACCGCCGACGCGTTCCGGGTACCGTCCGACCACTTCCGCCACACCTTCGAGCTGCGGAGCCGGTTCGCCCGCTCCGGGTACAGCCTGAGCCTCGCCGGCAGCTACAACCTGCGCTCCCGGTGGGAGGAGTGGGGCTTCCCGGGCAACCCGGAGTACAGCGAGGAGCACGAGGACTACCTGCTGTGGAGCGCGGGGCTCGCCAAGTCCTGGTACCTGCCCCGGTTCCAGAAGATCGGCCTGGAGCTCGACTACGTGGACGGCTCGGACCTGGACCGGTTCAGCAAGTACGGGTTCGGGTTCTTCGGCGGCACGCGGATCCACGGCTTCCCCTCCGGCGAGGTGCGGGCCGAGGAGGCGGCGCTCGCCCACCTCTCGTACGGCTTCGACATCGGCGAGGTGTTCCGGATCGAGGCCGTGGGCGACGCGGCCCTGGCCAGCGACCCGGTGAGCGGCCTGGACGAGGACTTCCTGGCGGGAGCGGGGATCCAGGGGACCCTGCTCGGCCCGTGGGAGACGGTGATCAACTTCGACGTGGGCGTGCCGATCGAGGGCACGGACGACGGGTTCACGGCCTACGTGGTGTTCCTGAAGCTGTTCGACTGGGACCGCCTGGAGCACTGGCTGGACCCGACCGAGGCGCCGTGAGCGACGACCGGGATCGCACTCCGGATCGGGCCCGCCGGCCCGCGTCCGGGTCCGGACCGTCGTGGGAGCCGGAGCCCGTGGAGCTGGAGATCACCGACGTCCTCGACCTCCACCCCTTCCCGCCGCGGGAGGTCCCCGACCTGGTGCGGGACTACCTGGACGCCGCCCACGAGAAGGGCCTCCGGGAGCTCCGGATCATCCACGGCCGCGGCATGGGCGTCCAGCGCCGGACCGTGCGCACGCTCCTCGAGCGCGATCCGCGCGTGGTGGACTTCCGGGACGCCCCGGGGGAGGGCGGCGGCTGGGGGGCGACGATCGTCACGATGGAGTGAGGCGGGGTTGCCGGCCGGGCGGACGGCTCCGCCGGGGAGCTCACCGGGAGGGCACGCGGTGAGCTCCCTCGGCGGCAGACTGCGACCGGCGAGGGACTCACCGCGCCCCTCCACCGACCAGCGATCGCTGCCGGACCCGCCAGGGGACGGAGAGCCGTGGAAGCGGCCGAGGTGGCGCCCCCTGCCTCCCCGCGAGGGGCGGAAGGGGGACGGGGGGTTTGGAGGGGGGAGCCAGAGGATCGTCAAGGTTGATCGGAGCGGCGTTCCCGATGGTTCGGGAAAACTCGACTCGATCGCCACGAGCTCGGGCCTTGTAGATGTCTTGGCCGAGTGACTCACCGCGCCCTCCGCGGATCCCCGGTGAGAGATAGAGTGGAGAGAGATAGAGTAGACCCCCCATGCCCCGCCTCCTCCTGAAACCCGGCCGCGCCGACGAGCGGGCCTTCGACCTGGCTCCAGGGTCGCACACCATCGGGCGGGCGGAGGACAACGACGTCTTCGTCCTCGAAGGCAGCCTGTCCCGGCACCACGCCCGGATCGACGTGACGGAGGAAGGCGCCGTGCTCACCGACCTGGGCAGCACCAACGGGACCTTCGTCGACGGCAAGCGGATCGAGAGCCGGCCGCTCGACGGGAGCGAGACCATCCGCTGCGGCGGCCTGCCCTTCCGGTTCGTCCCGGACCGCGCGCAGACCGACACCGAGAGCCGGCCCACCATGTCGCGTGCGATCGACGCCGACCTGACGCGGCTGTCGATGCAGGACCTCCTCGACACCCCGTTCCGCAGGCCGGGAGCGGCGGAAGAGCGGCTGCGGATCCTGCTCAAGGTGAGCCAGCTCCTCGCGTCCCCGGCACCGATCGACGACCTGCTCGAGCGGGTTCTCGACCTGGCGCTGGAGATCCTCGACATCGACCGGGCCGCCATCCTCATGACCGACCCGGAGGACGGCGGGCTGGTGCCCCGGGTGATCAAGACCCGCGACGGAGTCTCCGCCGCCGGGACGATCTACAGCCAGCACATCGTGAACTACGTCCGCGAGAACGAGGTCGCCGCGCTGTTCGGGGACGCGCAGGCGGACCCGCGGCTGGCGCCGGCCCGCTCGGTGCTGCACCAGTCGATCTGCGCCTCCATGTGCGCGCCGCTCAAGCCCCGCGACCAGGTGGTGGGCGTGCTCTACGTGGACAACCTGTCGACCCCCGACCGGTTCAAGAAGAACGACCTGGACTTCCTGTCCGCGTTCGCCAACCAGGCCGCCGTGGCGCTCGAGAACTCGTCGCTGTACGAGAAGCTGGAGCGCGAGGCGGTGGTCCGCAACAACCTGCTGCGCTTCTTCCCGCCCGCGACCATCGGCCGGATGATGGAGGGGGAGGAGCTGTCCCTCCAGACGCGGGAGACCGAGGTGACCGCCCTGTTCTGCGACCTCTGCGGCTTCACCGAGCTCTCGGCGAGCATGGAGCCCCGGGAGATCCTGGCGCTGCTCAACGCCTACTTCCCGGTGATGGCCGAGGTGGTGTTCCGCCACGAGGGAACGCTCGAGAAGTACATCGGCGACGCCCTGATGGCGGTGTGGGGCGCGCCCTTCCGGAGCGACGACGACGCGGTGACCGCCCTGCGGGCCGCGGTCGAGATGCAGCACGCGGTCCACGAGCTCAACCGGCGCCTGCGCGAGGCGGGCGACGGCCACCCGGAGCTGCGCATCCACATCGGCCTCAACACCGGCCCCGTGGCCGCGGGCAACGTGGGCTCCGAGCGCTACATCCAGTACGCCACCCTGGGGACGGCGACCAACCTGGCCAGCCGGATCTGCGACCTGGCCGGACCGCACGAGATCTACCTCTCCGAGGCCACCCTGGAGCGCCTGGGAGACGAGCTCGAGTGGTCCCTCCGGAAGCTCGGCCCCACCGAGATCAAGGGCCACGACGACCCGCTCCGGCTGTACGCGGTGCGCTGGCGCGAAGCGCTCGATTCGTGACGTCCCTGTGGTAATGTCCCGCCGACGATAGATTCGAACCGATCCGATCCCGACTGCCACGACCACCCATTCGATACGGGGGCGATCCCGGAGACTCCGCCGACACGCGGGAGAGTCCGGCGGCGGGTCGGCCGCACCTCGATCAACCCGGGCGGCCGTGATCCGTCGAGCTCGACCGACTGACCAAGGAGGACGCATGCCGAAGAAGGCAGGGGAATTCGTCACGAAGATCTCTCAGGACCCGAAGCAGCGAGACCGTTTCCTGGAGGATCCCGACGCGGTGATGGACGAGCACGGCGATCTGTCCGACGAGGACAAGCAGGTCCTGCGCACCAAGGACTCGCAGAAGATCAAGGACTACCTCGGCGACGACGGACCCCCCGGCTGCTTCGTGATCGGCTAGGAGCACGGGGGAGTGGTCCCCGGGACATCCGGCCGGCGGGGTTCCCTCACCGTCGTGGGGACCGGATTCATGATCGCGGGGCAGGTGACCGCCGAGGCGCGCACTGCGATGGAGCAGGCCGACCGGTTGCTCCACCTGGTGTCGGACGCCGCCACGCGGAGCTGGCTCGAAGGCCTGAACCCCCGCAACGAATCGCTCTATGACTCCTACGGAGAGGGACGACCGAGGCTCGACTCCTACGAAGAAATGGTGGAGCGGATGCTGGAGCCGGTCCGGGCGGGGCACTCCGTCTGCGTGGCCCTCTACGGACACCCGGGCGTGTTCGTCCTCCCGTCCCACGAAGCGATCCGCCGGGCCCGGGCCGCGGGCCACGCGGCCCGGATGCTGCCCGGCGTCTCCGCCGAGGACTGCCTGTTCGCCGATCTGGAGCTCGACCCCACGATCCGGGGCATCCGGAGCTACGAGGCCACCGACTTCCTGGTGCGCCGGCGCCCGGTCGATCCGACGACGGGGCTGATCCTCTGGCAGGTGGGCGCCATCGGCGTGCCCACCTACTACCGCCGCAACGTCTGGCGAACCGAGGGTCTCCGCCCGCTCGCGGACGTCCTCGGCGCCCACTACCCCGCCGACCACCGGGTGATCCTCTACACCGCCGCCACGCTGCCCGTCGCCGGGCCGGAGATTCACCGGCTGCCGCTCGGCCTGCTCGGGGCCCCTCCAGCGGAGGTCGAGGTCTCGGTCGCGGCGACCCTGTACGTCCCTCCGGCGGCCCGGGCCGAGCTCGATCCGTCGGTGGCGGGCCGGCCGGGCGCGCCGGAACCTCCATCCACCGAACGGGAGCCCGGTTGCTGAGCATCGTCGGAGTCGGCTACAACGTCGCCGGCCACGTGACGCCGGAGACTCTGAGCCTGATCGACCAGGCCGATCGCCTCTTCTACCTGGTCACCGATCCGGCGACCGCGTCCTGGCTCCGGAGCCGCCACCGGGCGGCGACCTCGCTCCACGACTGTTACCGGGAGGGCGAGCGCGGGCTCGACGCGTCCAACGCCATGGTGGAGCGCATCCTCCGGCCGCTCGCGGACGGCCTCGACGTCTGCGCGGCGTTCTCGGGACACCCGGCGATCGGGATGCACACCTCCCACGAGGCGCTCCACCGCGCCCGCGCAGCGGGGACGAGGGCCCGCATGCTGCCGGCGGTCTCCTTCGAAGACTGTCTGGTGGCGGACCTGGGGTTCGATCCCGGCGCCACCGGCCGCATGCTGTACGAGGCCACGGACTTCGTGACCCGGCCCCGGCCGCTCGACCCGGGCGCGGCCCTGGTCCTGCTCCAGGTGGGAGCCGTCGGCGAGCGCGTCTACCGGCCGGGCGCCGCACCGGACGGCGCCGGGGTGCGCCTGCTGCAGGAGGCCCTGGCGCGCCACTTTCCGTCGGAGCACGAGCTCTGGCTGTACGAACGGTCGCCACTGCCGGTCGCCGAATCGAGCGTCGTCCGGCTGCCCCTGGCCGAGCTCTCCCGGGGTCCGGTCCGGGTGAACACCACGCTCTACTCCCCGCCGCTCGAGCGCCGGCCCCGGGACCCGGCCGTCCTGGAGCGCCTCGGCCTGGCGGCTCCCACGGAATCCGCATGATCGGCCGCACCGTCGCCCACTACAGGGTGCTCGAGAAGCTGGGCAAGGGGGGCATGGGGGACGTCTACCTGGCCGAGGACACCCGCCTCCACCGGCAGGTGGCCGTGAAGGTCCTGCCGGCCGCCACCGCGACCGATCCGGAGCACATGGAGCGGTTCGCCCGCGAGGCGAAGACGCTGGCGGGGCTCAACCACCCGAACATCGTGACCGTCTATTCGGTCGAGGAGGCCGGAGACCAGCGCCTCCTGGTGATGGAGCTGATCGAGGGGCGGACCCTCGCGGAGGTCATCCCGTCCGGAGGCCTGACGGAGGAACGCTTCTTCGAGCTCGCGATCCCCCTGGCCGACGCCCTCTCCGCCGCCCACGCCCGCGGGGTGACCCACCGGGACCTCAAGCCGTCCAACATCATGATCACGGAGGACGGCCGGGTGAAGGTCGTGGACTTCGGCCTCGCCAAGCTCCGCCAGGAGGCCGAGGCGCGCGAGCAGACCGTGCTCCTCGACAGCGGCCTGACCGAGGAGGGGCGGATCCTCGGCACCTACCCCTACATGTCCCCCGAGCAGATCAAGGGCAAGCCCGTCGACCATCGCTCGGACATCTTCTCCCTCGGCGTGGTGCTCTACGAAATGGCCACGGGAGAGCGGCCCTTCTCCGGCGAGACCTCGGCGGACCTGATCTCGTCGATCCTGCGCGACGACCCGCCCCCGACCCACGAGCTCAACCGGAGCCTTCCCCGACACCTCGACCGGATCATCGCCCACTGCCTGCAACGGGATGCGGACCGGCGGTTCCAGACCGCCAAGGACCTGCGCAACGAGCTCCAGAGCTTGCGCCAGGAGCTGCACTCGGAGCGGTTGCTGCGCAGCACCTCGATCACGCGGCGGCTCGGCCGCAGGTTCTTGCGAGACCGGCGCTCCCGCGTCGGGGTGGCCGTCGCCGCCCTGGTTCTGGCGCTGGCCGCCGCCGGGCTCTTCCTGGTGCTTGCGGGCGACCCCGGAGGCGAACGGGCGTCCACCGGAGCCTCACCGGAGGAGGTCTCCGGCGCCGCGGGGGCGCCGGCCGAGGCACCGCGCCCCTCGGTGGCGGTCCTCTTCTTCCGCAACCTGACCGGCGACCCGGAGCTCGAGTGGCTCCGGACCGGCCTGGCGGACATGCTGGTGACCGGCCTCTCCCAATCGCCCGAGCTCCGGGTGCTGAGCACCGACCGCCTCTACCAGATCCTCCAGGACCTGGACAAGCTCGACGAGCCCATGGTCTCCGCCGACCTGGTGCACACGGTGGCGGAGCGGGCCCAGGTGGGCGTCGTGCTCCTCGGCAGCTTCGCCCGGGCCGGGGAGACGCTCCAGGTCAACGTCACCCTCCAGGACGCCGAAAGCGGGGAGATCCTGGATGCGCAACGGGTCCAGGGCACCGGAGAGTCCAGCGTCTTCTCCATCGTCGATCGCCTCAGCCGCGGGGTGGTCAGCACCTTCCGGCACTCCGGCCGGATGGCGGCCGCGGAACGGCCGGAGCCCGGACGGGGGATCGAGTCGGTCACCACCTCGTCGGTGGAGGCGTACCAGCTCTACGCGGAGGCGGTGAAGTTCGCCCACGAGTTCAAGATCGGGGAGGCGGTCGCCCTGCTCGAACGAGCCGTGGCGCTCGACCCGGGCTTCGCGATGGCGTACGCCCGGCTGGCGCGCATCTACGAGACGACGGGCCGGGAGCAGGCGGTGGAGCGGGTGGTCGACGCGGCCATCGCCCATGCCGATCGGCTTCCCCCCCGCGAGCGCTACTACATCGAAGGGATCTACTACGGCCGGAAGCGAGCCACCTTCCGGCGGGCCATCGAGACGCTGGAGAAGGCCGTGGAGCTGTATCCCGACCATCGGGAGGCCCGCTACCGGCTGGGGATCCTGGAATCCCACCTGGAGCTCCATCGACGAGCCGCGACCCGGTTCGAGACCCTCCTGCAGCAGGGGCACGACACCACCGGGACCTACAACTCCCTGGCGCAGATGCTGGAGGCCCAGGGTCACACCGAGCAGGCCCGCCGCCTGCTCGAGGACTGGATCTCCACGGAGCCGGAGAACTGGTCCGCTCGCCTGGTCCTGGCGTGGCACGCACCGAGCTGGGGAATGCCGCACCGGGCCCTCGAGGCGCTCGATGCGGCGGCGGACTTGCGCCCGGGATCTCCCTTCGCCGACTTCATGGGCTGGCGGGCGAACCTCCTCGCCGGGCGGCCGGAGCGGGCCGAAGAGCTCGCGGAGCAGCTCACCGAGAGCGAGGAATCCTACTGGCGCTGGCGCGGCTTCGTCTGCCGTGCCGTCCTGGCCCTCTACCGGGGCCGCACCGGCGAGGCGTTGCAGCACTATGCCGCGGCCGCCACCCAGTACGGGTCGGTCGAGCCGATCCTCGGCACCGGGCGCGACCTGGCGGCGGAGCTCCTGCTCGCGACCGGCCGGCCGGAGCGCGCCCTCGAGGAGACCCGCCGGGCCCGGCAGGTGGCCGAGGGGGACTGGCCGGCCTGGGAGGCGCTGTCCCTGGAGGCGCTCGCCGAGGAACGCCTCGGCCGGCCCGACCGGGCGGACCGGCTCGCCGCGGAGGTGGACGCCCTCGGGGAGCTCCTGCCCGGCCAGGTGGAAGAGCGCCTCCACCACCGGCTGCTCGGCCTGCTCGCCGCCGAGCGGGGCAACGGGAAGGTCGCGGTGGCGGAGCTCGAACGGGCCGAATCGATGCTCCCCCCGCGGGGCCTCGAGTGGCACCGCCACCGCCTGCCCGACCACGTGCCCATCTGGTACGAGCTGGCGACGGTCCACCGCGAGCTCGGCGATGCGGACGAAGCCGAGGTCCGCTACCGGCGGATCGTGGAGAGCGGCATCGAGCACCTCTACCACCCGATCCAGTACGTCCGGAGCCACTACTTCCTCGCCCGCCTCCTGGACGACCGGGGCGACCGGGAGGGCGCCCGACGCGCCTACCG
>JASFUJ010000006.1:0-16323 GCA_050050355.1 Acidobacteriota bacterium | reverse complement strand
AGCTCGAAGCTCTGGTCTCTGACCGCGTTCGAACCCGCCTTCTCCAGCACCATGTGTCCTCCTATCCAGAAGGACGGAGTTCGTGACGGCAACCTCGCGCGGTCAGCGGTCCAGAAACGGGGTCGGGTGGGGGGGGGCAATTCCTAATTCCTAATTCCTAATTCCTAATTATTTCCATCGGCCGGCTCTGGAGCGCCTTGGCGCTGGCGGCGAGCCCGGCGATCACCGTGAGCGCCACGGCGGCGCCGAGGGCCGCGAGGAGCGGCAGCGGCTCGAGCACCCATGGCACCTCCATGCCCCGGACCAGCACCGTGCGGGCGAGCACCGCGGCGCCGCCGCACCCGATGGCGCCGGCCACCAGCCCGATCAGCGCGTACTCGACCGCGTAGACGGCGACGACGCCGGCGCGCGTGGTGCCCAGGGTCTTGAGCAGCGCCACCTCCCGCCGCCGGCGGACGGCCCCGGCGGAGACGGCTCCGGCCAGGATGGCCACGCCCGCGAGCACCGTGAAGGCTCCCACGAACCGGACCCCGTCGGCGATCCGGCGGAGCGTCGTCACCACCTTGTCCAGGATCTCGCGCACCCGCAGCACCGTGACGTTGGGGAACGCGGCCGCGATCCGGTCCTGGAGGCGGGTCTCGGCCCCGGGCGGCGCCTGGACGGCGGCGATCCGGTGCTGGGGCGCCCGGTCGAGCACGCCGGGCTCGACCACCAGGAAGAAGTTGATGCCGAAGGTCGACCAGTCGACGGTGCGCAGGCTGGTGACCGTGAGCCGCACCGGCACGCCCTGAACGTCGAACACCAGGGTCGAGCCCACGCCGACGCCCAGCTCCCGCGCGAACTCCTCCTCGACGCTCACCTCCGCCAGGTCCGGGTCCGCGTCCGGGACGCTCCACGGCGCGCCGGCGACGATGCGGTTGTCCTCCGGCAGCTCCTCGAGGTAGGTCAGCCGCTGCTCCCGGGTGAGCGCCCAGCGCCGCTCGCCCTCCTCGCGGCTCCCCTCGGCGTCGCGCCGCGTCGGTGCCATCTCCCGGACGTCCACCCCGTCCACCGCCGACAGCCGGGCCATCACCACCGGCACCGAGTCGATCCGGGCGGCGCCCTCTTCCTGCAGGATCCGCCGGACCCCCTCCCACTGGTCCGGCTGGATGTCGACCAGGAAGACGCTCGGCGCCTCCTCCGGCAGGTTGCCCACCAGCTCGTCGGTCAATCGCCGCTCCACCAGCCAGAGGCCGACCACCACCATCACCCCGAGCCCGAGGGCCACCACCGCCGCCAGCGTCGCCGCCCCGGGGCGCGCGAGGGCCGCCAGCCCGTGGCGCAGCCAGAACCGGCCGGCGACGGTGGCGCGCGTGCGGGGCAGCGCTCCGGCGAGCCGCGACACTCCCCAGGCGGCCAGGGCGAGCAGGCCGGCCGCGGCCAGGGCGCCCACGGTGAACTGAGCTCCCAGCACGGCCGATCCGGACTGCGCCGCCGCCGTCGCCCACACCCCGCCGACCACCGCGGCGACGGTGGCCGCGGCGACTCCGCGGGGCGCGGGCAGCGGCTCCACGGCCCGGCGCAGCACCCGCGCCGGCGCCACCCGCAGCACGGCGCTCAGCGAAGGCAGCCCGAACAGGAGCGCGACTCCCAGGCCCAGCGCCACTCCCCGGACGATCGCTCCCGGCTGGAACGGGTCGATCAGTCCCGGCGGCACGATCGTCGAGGCGAACCGGGGCACCGCCAGTTGCAGCGCCACGCCGGCGCCCGCTCCGATCAGGCTCCCCGCCAGGCCGAGCAGCGCCACCTGCCCGGCGTAGACCAGGGCGATCTCGCGCGGCCGCAGGCCGATGCACTTCAGCACCGCCACCGCGTCCAGCCGTCCGGCGAGCCACGCCCGCACCGTCTGCCCGACCCCGATCCCTCCCACCAGCAGCGAGAGCAGCGCCACCAGCCCCAGGAACCGCTCGGCCCTCGACAGCCCCGCTCGCAACGCCGGCTGCGCCTCGGTCCAGGTCTCGACGTCGAACACCTCCGCAGGCACCACCGTCCGCAGTCGCTCCGCCCACCGGCGGGCCGTCTCCCGCGGCGCTCCGGGCGGAAGCGCCACCAGCGCCCGGTAGCGGATCCGGCTGCCCACCGTCTCCAGTCCCGTCCGCTCGAACAGCTCCGGTCCCGCGAACAGCCGCGGGCCGGCGGAGAACCCGAAGGCTCCGCCGAGCCGGTCCGGCTCGCTCCGGACCACCCCGGCGACCCGCGCCTCCACGCCCCCCAGGCGCAGCGGATCCCCCACCGCCAGCCCCAGCCGCTCCAGCAGCTCCGGCGCCGCCACGACGCCGTCGCCCGCCAGAAGCTCGTCCAGGGGCCGGTCCGGCTCCAGCTCCAGCTCGCCGTAGAACGGATAGCCGCCCTCGACGACCTTCAATTCGACGAGCTGGGAGCGGGGAGCAGCCGTCCGTCCGTCCGGGTCCTCCCTCCTCTCCCCGGCCCTCTCCCTCCCTCCTTCGGCCTCTGTGTTCTCGGAGCCCCCTGGCCTCGTCCCCTGCGCGGAAACCGGCCGCTTCGAGTCGGGGACAATGCCGGGGAGCGATCGTTCGTCGCGAACGGTGGCAGAGCCCCCCGGTTCATCAGGATTCTCGGTGCTCACCCTCCCATCCCCGGTCGGGCGTGTGCGCGGCGCATCGGGATTCTCGGCAGGCGGCCGGGGGGGAGCGGTCGTCCGCGGCCGGAGGGCGTCGAGGCCCGCGCTCGCGTCATCGTCTTCGGGGATCTCCCCGTCCGGCGCGGGCCGAGCCGAGGCGCGAGATTCCCGCTCACCCGGCAGTGACTCGCGCCGTCCCGCAGGCGCGGGCGACCGCTCCCCCCCGACGGCCGGCCCGCCCGGCAATCCCGCCGAGACCATCGTCACCAGCTCCCGCACGTCCGCCCGCCGCCACCCTCCGGACGCCGACCCCAGCTCCCCGAGCACCTCCCCGACCACCCCCGGGACCGCCTCCGGCCCCTCGACCACCAGATCCGCCGCCAGCAGGCGCCGCGCCTCCCGCCGCAACCCCGAATCCAGCCCCCCGGAGATCCCCGCCACCGCCACCACCGCCGCCACCCCCACGGCCAGGCAGACCACGAAGAACGCCATGCGCCCGAGCGATCCCCGGCACTCCCGTAACATCAGCGGCACCAGCCGCGGCCGCGGCGCCCTCACGGTTGGGCTCCCTCCGGCTCCACCAGCCGCCCGTCCCGCAGGTGCAACCGGCGATCCGCCAGCTCCGCCACCGCCGGATCGTGGGTCACCAGCACCAGGGTCGTCCCCCGCGACGCCTGGAGCTCCCGGAGCGTTGCCAGGACCATCGCCCCGGTCGCCCCGTCCAGATTCCCGGTCGGCTCGTCCGCCAGCAGCACCGCCGGTCCGGCCGCGAACGCCCGCGCCAGGGCCACCCGCTGCTTCTCGCCGCCCGAAAGCTGCGCCGGGTAGTGATGCCCCCGCTCGCCCAGCCCGACCGCCGCCAGCAGCCCGTCCGCCCGCTCCCGCGCCCCGTCCACCCGGGACAGCTCCAGCGGGACGAGCACGTTCTCCCGGGCCGTCAGGTTCTCCAGCAGCTCGAACGACTGGAACACGAACCCGATCCGCCGCCGCCGCAACAGGGCCAGGGCGTCCTCCGACAGGTGATGGATCGGCTCGCCGTCCAGCAGCACCTCCCCCTCCGTCGGCCGGTCGAGCCCCGCCATGAGCCCGAGGAGCGTCGACTTGCCGCTGCCGGACGGGCCGAGGATGGCCACCGCCTCTCCGGCGGCGACCGACAGGCTGACCCGGTCGAGGATGGTGAGGATGCGGTCGCCCGAGGGCAGGCGCTTGGTAAGGTCGCGGGTTTCGATGCGGGGAGGCATTGGAAAGATAATTAGGAATTGGGAATTAGGAATTGGGAGTTGGGGATTGGCGGGACAGGGACGCTGGAACGGGGCGTGGCGACGGGGGGACGCCCGGTCGAGTCAATGAACCTGGCCGAGGAGGTCTTCGACGTGGGGGTAGACGGTGGCTGCCAGGTGCCGGTGGCCGCGCGCGTTGGGGTGGATGCGGTCGGGGAGATTGAGGCTCGGCCGGGCGGCCACGTCTTCGAGCAGGAACGGGACCAGTGGGACGTCCAGGTCGTCTGCGACGCGCGGGTAGAGCTCCTCGAAGCGCCGGGCGTAGTCGAGACCCTGGCTGGGCGGGATCTTCATCCCGAGCAGCAGCACGTGGGCTCCGCTCCCGCGGATCCGCCGGACGATCGCCCGCAGGTTCTCCTCGGTCGCGTCCAGCGGCTGCCCGCGCAGCCCGTCGTTGGCCCCCAGCCCGACGACCACCAGGTCCGGGTCCTGGTCGAGTAGCCAGTCGAGGCGCGCAAGGCCCCCGGCCGTGGTGTCGCCGCTGACTCCGGCGTTGATCACCTCCACGTCGTATCCCTCGTCCAGCAGCCGGTTCTCGATCAGCGACGGATAGGTCTCCTCCTTCGCCAGTCCCGGGCCGGCCGTCAGGCTGTCGCCCAGGAACACCACCCGCACCGCGGCGGCCGAAGGCTCCGGCGCCACCGCGCCCGCGGCGCGCGGCGCGAAGTCCGTCGCGTCCGGCCCACATCCCTGGACCAGACCCGCCAGCACCGCGGCGCACGCGAGCGCCCGGAGCCCCGTACCTCGATCCCGCGTTCCGATCGTTCTCGTCATGGTGTAGAGGACAAACCCCGACCCCCCGGTCCGGATTCCCGGTTCCCGGGCTGGCTACCCTTCGCCCTCCCGGGTCTCCTTGGCTTCGCGCCACAGCGCTTCCAGCTCGTCCAGCTCCACCTCGCCCAGCGCCTCGCCCCGCTCGCCGATCCGCCGTTCGACGTGTCCGAAGCGGCGGCGGAACTTGGCATTGGTCCCGGCCAGCGCGGCGTCCGGGTCGATCCCGAGCTTGCGTGCCAGGTTGACCACGGTGAACAGGAGGTCGCCCACCTCGTCGCGGACGGCGTCGGCGTCGGCGCCGGCGTCCATCTCGGCGGACAGCTCGTCGATCTCCTCGTGGAGCTTCTCGAGCACCTCGTCGGGACCGGGCCAGTCGAAGCCGACCCCGGCGGCCTTCTGCGAGATCCGGTAGGCCGCCACCAGGGGTGGAAGGGACTCCGCCACCCCGGAGAGCAGGGAGCGATTCCCTCCCGTCTCCAGCTTGCGCTGCTCCCACCGGGCGAGGACCTCCTCGGCGCTCGCCGCCTCCTCGCCTCCGAAGACGTGGGGGTGGCGGGCGACCATCTTGTCGTGGATGCGGTCGATCACCGCGGCCGGGTCGAGCGCGTTCCGCTCCTCGCCCAGGCGGGCGATGAACGCGACCTGGAAGAGCAGGTCGCCCAGCTCGCCGGCGATCTCGTCCCAGTCGCCGCCGGCCGCGGCCGCGGCGGCCTCGTGCGCCTCTTCGATCAGATACGTCCGGGCGTCGGCGAGGGTCTGCTCCCGGTCCCAGGGGCATCCGTCCGGTGCGCGCAGACGCTCGACCAGCTCGACCAGGCGCCGGAGATCCGCCGTGCGGCGCTCGCTCATCGCGGACCCCGGCCCGCCACCGGTGGCTGCATGCTACGATCGATCGGTGTTTCCCGTCGCCGGCCCCGTCGGGACCTTCGACGGGAAGCCGGAGGCGAGGAAGCCGCCCGCGAAGCGTCCCGGGACCCGGACCGGAGCCAGGACGGGCATCGGGTCCGGAGCCGCGTTCGGGACCGGCACCGGGAGAGAAAGGAACGGTCGGATCGAGTGAGCGACAAGGACGAGAAGAAGATCAAGGTCACGGACAAGCGGATGTTCGCTCCGGACGGCACGCTCCGGGAAGAGTATCGCTTCATCGAGGAAGAGGCCAGGAAGAAGCGGGCCGAGAAGGCCGCCGCGCAGCCGTCGTCCGAGTCGTCCGGGGCTCGCGGCCGGGACACGGCTCCGCCCCCCGGCCGGCCGGAGCCTCCGGACCTGGACCTGCCCCCCGGAATCGAGGAGTCGCGCGGGGGCGGGAGCGAGCCCGCGGAGCTGCCCGGCGGCTCGGGCCGGAAGCCGAGCTTCTTCGACCTGGTGGCCGCCCTCGCCGAGCCCGCGTCCGTCTACCTGCGCAACGCCGTCCAGTCTCCGGCGGAGGCCTCCCAGAGCCTGGAAGTGGCCCGGCTCTACATCGACCTCCTGGATGTCCTCCGGCAAAAGAGCGCCGGAAACCTCTCGGCTCAGGAATCGGACATGCTGGAGGATGCGCTCCAACAACTGCGCCTCGGCTATGTCCAGACGAAGGGCTGAGCACGAGGCCCGGCCGTCCGCCGGGCGCTCCGGCCCGCCCGCGGGCCCGCGCGGCGCCTCCCGCCGGGGCGCTCTTCCGCGGCTGCTCTCGATCCTTCTGCTGGTGCTCGCCGCCGCGCCGGCCGCTCGACCCGCTCAGGCTCGCGCCGTCGCCGGGGGCGTCGCGCCCGTCCTCACCCCGCCCGTCCGCGACTCGCTGGACCTCCTCCAGGAGGGATGGCTCCAGTGGACCACCGCACTCTACGGCGCCGATTCCGAGCGCGCCCTGGAGGTGATCGACGACCTGGTCGCCACCTCGGAACGGCTCGGGATGGAGCGGTTGCCCGACCTGTCGGCCGGGACGCTCGTCCAGGCGGTCCAGGCGGCGCGCGAGGGGGAGCTGGAGCGCGCGCGGCTCGCCCTGGCCGCCGCCGAACGGCTGGATCCGGGGCGTCCGGAGACGGCCTTCGCCGAGGCCGAGGTGGCGCGTGCGTCCGGCGACCCGCTGGGCAGGATCTCCGCCCAGGTGCGGGGGTACCTCAGCGCCCTGGGAGCCGGGACCTTGCGCGACGTCCTGCTCGCCGATCTGGCGCTCTGGATGCTGGTCAGCCTGGTCGTCTCCGGAGGGTTGTTCGTCGCGCTCCTGATGGGGACCGAGGGCCGGAGCCTCGTCCACCACTTCGGGGCGCTCTTCGCCCGGCGGCTGCCCCGGACGCCGCAGCCCCTGGTCCAGGTGCTGATCCTGCTCGCCCTGCTGTGGCCGCTGGTGCTTCCCTGGGGGCCCGTCTGGCTGGTCCTCTACTGGTCGGTCCTGCTCTGGCGCCACGCTGCGGTCAGCCAGCGGACGGTGCTCGTGTGCCTGTGGCTGCTCCTGGGGTTGACCCCCTGGGCCGCGGATCGGATCCGGACCTGGCTGAACCTGGAGCTGTCGCCGCCGGTGCGGGCGATGGAGAGCGTGGCCGAGGGAAGGCTCTACGGCGGCCTGTTCCTCGACCTGAGCGTCATGCCGACGGTGCTTCCGGACGATCCGGCGGTCGACCAGTTCCTGGGGGATCTCCACGTGCGCTTCGGTCAGTGGGACGAGGCCCGCCGTCGCTACGAGCGGGTCCTGGACGCGGAGCCGGAGAACGTCGACGTGCTGCTCAATCTGGGTGCCTACTACTTCAACCGGGGCGACTACGCCAACGCGGTGGCGATGTTCCAGCAGGTCACCGCCACCGAGCCCGAGCATGCGGCCGCCCACTTCAACCTGAGCCTGGCCTACGCGGAGTCCTATCTTTTCGACGAGCACCGCGAGGCTCTGCTGGAGGCGCGCAGGCTGAACGACCAGCAGGTGACGGACTGGATGGACCGGCCCGAGCATCAGCGGATCGTCACCGTGGAGGGGGGATCGGCCCGTTCGAACGAGATCCGGGAGGCCCTGGCCCGGGCGTGGGCGCCGAAGACGGAGGCGGCGCCCGGATTGCAGGTCCTGAAGAGCATCCGGTCGCTGCTGGTGGTCGCCATCGGCGTGGCCCTGGGGCTGGCCCTGCTGGCGGGCCTCCGGCGTCTCGGGCCGGCGGAGGGAGCCTCCCCCCTTCCGCGAGCCGGGAACGGCCGGGAGGGCGGAGGGGCGATCCGCCGGCTGGTCCCGGGGCTCGAATCCTCCTCCCTGGACCGCGGCTTCGCGGCCTACTGCGCCGTCTTCGTGCCCGCCGCCCTGCTGGCCGCGCTCGCCGCCGTGGTCGGCCAGGGGTTCGGTTACGCCGTTCCGTGGCGGTACGATCCGGGAGACTGGCTCCCGCTGTGGACCACCGTCGCCGCCCTCGGCCTTCTCGTCGCGTTGCGCGTCGGCCGGGCACTGTCGAACCGGGGCTGATCCGATCCGTTCGCCGAAGGGAAACGCTCTCCGATGGCCGTAGAAGGCACGCTCGACCTCTTCCAGCTCCCGGAGATCCTCCAGGTCGTCTCGCAACAGCGCAAGACCGGGATCTTGACCGTCCAGGGGACCGACGACATCGTCGCGGTGTCGTTCCTGGACGGGGAGATCGTGGCCGCCGATTCCCTGACCGAGACCACGGAGGACGGGGTCGGCGAGGTGCTGATCGCCCAGGGTCTCCTCGCCGCGAGCGCGCTGCGGGAGATGACGGCGCGCTCGGCCCAGGGCGGGACGCGTCTGGGAGACCTGCTGGTCAGCGACGGACACGTGGACCGGTCGCAGTTTCTCGCCGCGCTGCGGGACCACACGCTCAATCTGCTGATGGCTCTGCTCGGATGGCGGAACGGCGAGTTCAAGTTCTACGGCGGCGACGAGGTCTCCTACGAGGAGGGGTTCCGCCCGATCGGCGTCGACGAGCTGCTGCTGCGGTCGATCGAGCAAGGGGAGGAGCGGGAGCGCGAGGCCCTGCCGGATCCGACCTCCCGGTTGCGTCCGGAGGAGACCGACAAGCCGGTGCGGGTGCGCCCGGTGGACGAGCTGGGCGACCAGCCGACACCGACCGTGGGCGAGGACGCCGTCTGGGTGAGCCCCGAAGAGGAGCGGGTCCTGCGCTCGGTCGGACCGCGACTCACCGTCGAGCAGGTGGCGCAGGAGGCCGGCATGCCGCTCGACCGGACCCGGTACGTGCTGTACCGGCTGTCCCGTGCCGGTCTGGTGGCGCCCGCGCCGGAGGTTCCGGTGGAGGCCGCGCCGCCCGCGTCCCCACCGCCCGACGAGCCCTCGGCGCCGGCTCTCGAAGCCGGTCCGGCGTTGGATCTGCCGGAGGTGCAGACCCCGGTGGACGCTCCGGCCCCGGCCCCGATTCCGGCCAAGGTACCGGCTCAGGCCCGGACGCCGTCTCCGGCTTCGGCGCCCGTCGCGCGGCGGGCCCGCCCCGCGGCGCGGCGGTCGAAGGTCGTGACCGGGATGCGCGGTCTGCCCATCACGACCCTGCTGGCCGTGGTGCTCGCCGCGGTGGTGGTGGGCGCGTCGGTTCTGACCCCGGTAAGCCTGCTCCGGCCGTTCCCGTGGCTGACCGGAGAGCGCGCGGAGGCCGACTCCACCCGCGCCGAAGCGCAACGGCTCAAGATCGATCGCGCGGCCAAGACGTTCTTCCTCCTCGAGGGCCGGTTCCCCGACCGGCTGGAGGATCTCATCGCGCGGGGCCTGTTGCAGTCCGACGACCTGATCGACCCCCGAGGCCGCATCCTCTCCTACCGCCCGCGGGAAGCGAGCTACGAGGTGGGGCCGCTGGCCGCCGGAGACGAGGGTTCGAGCGGCTCCGGAGGGCGCGAGGGCATCGTCGGCGACTTCCTGCTCGACCCGGACTTCCTGCCCCCGCCCGCGGACGCCGGGTCCGCCGAGGCTCCGCTGGTCCTGCTGGATTGAGATCCTCCCCGGACCGAGCCCCGTGAGTGGTGGGGTGCCCCGGAATAAATCTGAGCCTTCTTTTGTCATATCTTGTGCGGCCGGGACTTGCCAATGGCCGACTAAGGTCTGTACGATGACCCGAGGCACGGTCAGGGCGGCGCCCTGCCGTGCAGGCGGCAGCGACACCGAGACAGCGCCGGGACGTCGAGCGGCGCAGCGAAACCCAGAGCCGACACGCAGCCGAAAGAATCGCAAGGAGGACACAGCGTGAGCAAGATCATCGGAATCGATCTCGGGACGACCAACAGCGTCGTCTCGGTCATGGAGGGCGGCGAGCCCAAGGTCATTCCCAACGCCGAAGGCAACCGCACGACCCCGTCGGTCGTCGCGTTCAGCAAGAGCGGCGAGCGGCTGGTCGGCCAGGTCGCCAAGCGCCAATCGGTCACCAACCCGGACAAGACCATCTTCTCGATCAAGCGCTTCATGGGGCGCAAGTACGACGAGGTGAGCGAGGAGATGAAGATGGTGCCGTTCAAGGTCGAGAAGGCCGACAACGGCGACTGCCGGGTCGTGGTGGGCGACAAGAAGTACTCGCCGCCGGAGATCTCCGCCATGGTGCTCCAGAAGCTCAAGCAGGCGGCGGAGGACTACCTGGGCGAGAAGGTGGAGAAGGCGGTCATCACGGTACCCGCCTACTTCAACGACTCCCAGCGCCAGGCCACCAAGGACGCCGGCAAGATCGCCGGCCTGGAGGTGGAGCGGCTGGTCAACGAGCCGACCGCCGCGGCGCTCGCCTACGGGCTGGACAAGCACTCCGACCAGACCATCGCCGTCTACGACTTCGGCGGCGGAACCTTCGACATCTCGATCCTCGAGGTGGGCGAGGGGGTGGTCGAGGTGAAGGCCACGAACGGCGACACCCACCTGGGCGGGGACAACATCGACCAGCTCATCATCGACTGGCTGCTCGAGGAGTTCAAGAAGGACCAGGGGATCGACCTGGCCCAGGACGCGATGGCCCTCCAGCGGCTCAAGGAGGCCGCGGAGAAGGCCAAGATCGAGCTGTCGAGCGCCCAGGAGACCGAGATCAACCTGCCGTTCATCACCGCCGACCAGAGCGGGCCGAAGCACCTGAACATCCGGCTCGGCCGCGCCAAGCTCGAGCAGCTCATCGAGCCGCTGGTCAAGCGCTCGGTCGACCCGTGCAAGGCGGCCCTCAAGGACGCCGGCCTCGAGCCGAGCCAGGTGGACGAGGTGGTCCTGGTGGGTGGCCAGACCCGGATGCCCCTGATCCAGAAGCTGGTCACCGACCTCTTCGGCAAGGAGCCCCACAAGGGCGTGAACCCGGACGAGGTCGTGGCGATCGGCGCCGCGGTGCAGGGCGGCGTGCTCGGCGGCGAGGTCGAAGACGTGCTGCTGCTGGACGTGACCCCGCTGTCGCTGGGGATCGAGACCCTGGGAGGCGTGTTCACCAAGCTGATCGAGCGCAACACGACCATCCCGAGCAAGAAGAGCGAGATCTTCTCGACCGCCGCCGACAACCAGACCTCGGTGGAGGTCCACGTGCTCCAGGGCGAGCGCGAGATGGCCAGGGACAACCGGACCCTCGGCCGCTTCCACCTGGTGGGCATCCCCCCGGCGCCCCGCGGCGTGCCGCAGATCGAGGTCACGTTCGACATCGACGCCAACGGCATCGTCCACGTGTCGGCCAAGGACCTCGGCACCGGCAAGGAGCAGAAGATCACCATCACCGCCTCCTCCGGTCTCGACGAGGGCGAGATCGAGAAGATGGTCCAGGAGGCCGAGGAGCACAGCGCCGAGGACAAGGAGCGGCGCCAGAAGGTCGAGGCCCGCAACCAGCTCGACACCCTGGTCTACTCGACCGAGAAGACGCTCGCCGAGCACAAGGAGAAGCTGGACGCGAGCGCCGTCGGTGAGATCGAGAGCGCCCTCTCCGAGGCGAAGGAGGCCCTCGAGAGCGACGACCTCGGCACCATGAAGCAGGCGACCGAGAAGCTCAACACGGCGTCCCACCGCCTCGCCGAGGTGATGTACCAGCAGCAGACCGACGGCCAGGCGGGCGCTCAGCCCGGTGCCGGCACCGGCGCCCAGAGCTCCGGCGGCGACGAGGAGGGCGAAGTCATCGACGCCGAGTACGTCGAGGCGGAGGAAGACTGACGTGACCGGCTTCCGCAAGAGCTACTTCGAGGAGCTGGGGCGGATCCAGGAGCGGTTCCAGTCCCTGTTCGAAGAGGTGCTCTTGCGGGCCGGGGTGGCCGGCGAGACGGCGGGCGGCTCCGGAGCCCCTCCGGGGGGCTGGTCCCCCGCCGTCGACGTCCTCGAGACCGGCGACGCCTTCCTGCTCGACGCCGAGCTGCCGGGCGTGGCCGAGGAC
This sequence comes from Acidobacteriota bacterium, assembly GCA_050050355.1. Classification (GTDB taxonomy): domain Bacteria; phylum Acidobacteriota; class Thermoanaerobaculia; order Multivoradales; family DATKCC01; genus JASFUJ01. The sequence continues at coordinate 4,369 of JASFUJ010000006.1, read as the reverse complement.
GACGTCGACCTGACCGTCGAAGGCCGGCGGCTGCAGCTCGCCGGTCGCCGCCGCCGGCTGCCGCCGGATCGGGCGTTCGCCCGGATGGAGCGGAGCTACGGCTCGTTCCAGCGGGTGTTCGAGCTGCCGGAAGCGGTGGACGCCGACCGGATCTCGGCCTCGCTGGAGCGAGGGGTCCTGCGGGTGAAGCTTCCCAAGCGCCGCCCGGAGCGGTCCCGACCCTCCCGGCCGCCCCGGTCCGGTGGCGAGCGGATCGACAACGAAGGAGGTCCTTGACCCATGGCACGGCGAGAGCGCAAGCAGAGGCAGAAGTACGTGATGATCAGTGCCGTCGCCGAGCGCTTCCAGATCCATCCGCAGACCCTCCGGCTCTACGAGCGCGAGGGGCTGATCACTCCGGTCCGGAGCGCGGGCAACACCCGCCTCTACGACGAGGAGACCCTCCGGCGCCTGGAGACCATCCTCACCCTGACCCGGGACCTCGGGGTCAACCTGGCGGGGGTGGAGGTGATCCTGAACCTCCAGGAGCAGATGGACCGGATGCAGTCCGAGGTGGACCGCCTGCTCGAGGCGGTCAAGCGACAGGTGGTCGACCAGAGGGCCGGCATCGACCGGCGCTATGCGCTGGTGCGGATGAAGCGGGGGCCGCTGGCCCGGATGGACTAGACCACCCCCTCATCCCCTCGATCCCCTTCCCGGACTCGCCGGACTCGGGGCCGACCGGGCCGAGGCTCTCGGGTGTGGGGGTCTCTGTTACGATCCCTCATCATGCCCCCGCAGCCACCGGAAGACCTCTGCCCCGAGTGCGAGGGGACGGGGTGGGTGATCGTGGAGGACGGCGGCGCCGGCACGGCGCGGCCCTGTGAGTGTCGCAAGCGGGCGCTGGGGCGCCGGTTGATGGACTCGGCGGGCATCCCGTCCCGCTACGCCCGCTGCACGCTCTCCTCGTTCGTCACCTCCCATCCCGACCGGCTGGCCCGCAGCCAGCTCCTCGAGGCGCGGACCACCGCCGAGCAGTACGTGGAGCGGTTCATCGACGAGGATACGAATCGGTTCCGCGAGTCCGGCCTGCTCTTCTTCGGTCCGCCCGGGGTGGGCAAGACGCACCTGGCCGTGGCGGTGCTCAAGTCCCTGGTCGAGGACTACCGCGCCCGCGGCCGGTTCGTGGACTTCACCACCCTCATCCACCAGATCCAGTCGACCTTCGATCCGGGATCGCCCGAGTCGAAGCGGGAGGTCCTGGATCCGGTGATCCGGGCCGACGTCCTGGTGCTGGACGAGCTCGGCGCCCAGAAGCCGACCGCCTGGGTCCAGGACATCCTCTATCTGGTGATCAACACCCGCTACACCGAGCGCCGGCCCACCCTGTTCACCACCAACTACGCGTTGGAGCGTCCCCGGGAGCCGGCCGCCGAGCCCGCGCGGCCGGAGAGCCTCGACCGGGGCGCCGACCCACCCACCCGGCACCACCGCACGCCGCTCCTGGAAGAGAGGATCACCGCCCAGCTCGTCTCCCGGCTGTTCGAGATGGCCCGCCCCGTGACCCTCCAGAGGGTGGGCGACCACCGCAAAGAGATCAAGGCGTCGCAGGCTCGAGTGTGACCCGATGACCCGTTCGGCGCTCGACTGCTTTCAGCGGGGTGTGCTCTCGGCGCGCGCGAACCTGGGGCTGGTCTGGATGGGCCTGCTCCAGAGCCTGGCGGTCTCCGTCCTGTTCGTCGCCTCCCTCGTGCCGCCGGTGCTGGTGCTCGGCGGGCCGGCCCTGCTGGACCTGGACCTCTCGGATCCGACCGCTCTCGAGCGCTGGCTCGGCGGGCTCGGTGCGACCCTGGCCGGCCGGCTGCCCGCCCTCGCGCTGGGGCTCCTGGCGTCGACCCTCATCGGCCTGCTGGCGGTGGTGGTCTGGGGCTGGTTCCAGGGGGGGATCGTCGGCGTGCTGGTGGCCGCGGAGCGCCAGGCCCATCCGGAGGCCGGCCGGCGGTCCGGCGGCTGGCGGTGGTTCCGGACGTTCTCCCTCCAGGACTTCGCCGGGTGGGGCGGCCGCAACCTGTGGCGCTTTTTCTGGTGGTTCCACGTGATGCTGACGGCCTGGCTGGCGTTCTCGCTCCTGGCCGTGCTGCTCCTGGCGGGCGCCGGGGTCGCGTGGGAGAGCTGGGGTGGCGGCGCGGGGTTCGGGCTCGGCTGCGGGGGCACGTTCCCGCTGCTCTTCCTGTTCTGGGTCCTGGCCGCCTGGAGCTTCCTGTCCCAGCCCGCGGTGGCGCTGCCGGAGAACGGAGCCTGGAGCGGCTCGGTCCGCGGGTTCCGGATCCTGGGCCGCCGGCTCGGCGCCGCGTCGTTCCTGCTCCTGACCGTCCTGGTGCTCTCCTTCGCCCTCGGAATCCTCGGCACGATGGTGCGCCTCGGCTTCGATCTCGTGCTGCCGGACCGGCTCTCGGTCCAGCTCGGGGTCCTCGGGGTCGTCGCGGTCCTGCAGTCGCTGGTGGCGGTGGCGCTCAACCTGTTCGCCTACGCCGCCTACGCCGCCCTGGTGATCCCCGAGACCGGCTCGCGGAGCCCGGAGGAGAGCCGGTGAGGACGGCGGCCGCCGGGGCGGCGTTGCTGATCGCCCTGCTGTCGGCGGCGGTCCCGGGCCGGGCCGCGGCTCCGGCGGCGCGCGGAACCGCCCGCGACGGGGCGGTGTCGATCCAGATCGGCCTGGTCAGCGACCTGCAGCGGTTCGTTCTGCCTTGCTGCGGCGGCCGGGTCCACCTCTCGGTGGGCGGCGGCACGGTCGCCGTGGAGGCTCCGCTCACGGTCGAGCCCGCGGCCGCGGCGGTCGAGGTCCCGGAGCACCGGCTGCAGGTGGCGGCCCTCAAAGACCAGGACCAGGCCGAGGATCTCGCCGGCGACCTGGAGGAGAGGAGCGGCTGGCCGGCGGACGTGCGGTTCGACGCGGCGAGCGGGCTCTACCGGGTGCGCCTTGGCCGCTTCGACACCCGGGAGGCGGCGGACGCCGCCCGGGACCGGGTCGCCGCGCTGGGCCTCGGGAGCGTCTGGGTGGCGCAGGAAGGGGGCGGCATGACCGAGCCGGCGCTGCGGGTCCGCGCCGAGGGCCGGTCGTTCCGCGTCCTGGGCCGGTGGCTGGCCATCGAGCCGGGAGGAGAGGGCGCCGGGCCGCTCGACGTGCGGGGCGGCTCGGCGGCGCAGCGGACCGCCGACGGGCGCTACCGGGGGCGGTTGCTCCTGTTCCTCAACGATCGCGGGAGCCTCAACCTGATCAACGAGCTGACCGTCGAGGAGTACCTGCGCGGCGTGGTGCCCAAGGAGCTGGGGCCGGAGCTCTATCCCCGGCTGGAGGCCCTGAAGGCCCAGACCGTGGCCGCCCGGACGTACGCCCTGCGTCACCTGGACGAGTTCCGCTCCGAGGGCTTCGACCTGTGCGCCGGCGTACGCTGCCAGGTGTACGGCGGCATGGACGCGGAGCACCCGCTGTCCGACCGGGCGGTGGCGGAGACCGAAGGGCAGATCCTGCTCTGGCGGGACGAGCTGGTCGAGGCGTACTACAGCGCCACCTGCGGCGGCCATACCGAGGACGCTGAGGTGATCTTCCCCTGGCTGCGGGCCCCCTATCTGCGGGGAGTGCCCTGCCCCGAGGCGGGCACCGCCCGGCTCGAAGGGGCGCTGACGGCCGGCACCCCCTTCCCGGCCGGCCTCACCCGGAGCCTGGTGCCGCCCGGAGAGGGCTCGCCCCGGGAGGTCCTCGAGGGGAGGCTGCGCTCCATCGCCCGGGCCGCCGGCCTGCCGCTGCCCGACGACCGGCTGGCCTCCCTGGAGCGCCGGGAGGTGCGGCGCTTCGTCCGCTCGGTCTTCGACCTGGTGCTCGATCCGGATCTGCTGGCCGGCTCCACCGGGGGCACGGTCCCGCCGCGGAACGCCGGGGTCCGTCTGGCCGGTCTGATCGCCCGGGGCGGGACGGACGACCGGGAGAGCCTGCGCGCCGAGGAGTCGGAGTGGCTGGTGCTGAAGCTGGCGCGCCTCGCCGGGCTGCTCGAAGAGCAGGAGCTGCGGTACCGGACCCTGCTTCCCGGCCCCGGTCGGGGCTCGCGCGAGGGAGCCGGGGCGACCCCGCCCGGACCGATCCTCCGGGCCCGCACGGCGCACGGGCAGCCGCCCGAGCCGATCGAGATCGACCTGACGCCCGCGGCCTCGGCAGACGGCGGCCCGGGCCTCGCCACCTTCCTGCGGCTCGATCCGGACGATCCCCGGGGGACGGTCGCGGCGCACCTGGAGCTCGCCCCCGGCGACCGGCTCACCCTCTACCGGTGGCGCGGGCGGCCGCGGGCCTTGGTCCAGGAGACGGCGTCGCGCACCGCCGCCGTGCGCCGGGCGC
>JASFUJ010000005.1:0-16672 GCA_050050355.1 Acidobacteriota bacterium | reverse complement strand
ACCGGGAGCTCCTCGCCGCCCGCTACGGCGCCCGGCTGGAGCCGGTGGACTTCGTCCGGGCGACCGGGGAGGCGCGCGCCGCGATCAACCGGTGGGCGGAGGAGGAGACCGAGGGCAGGATCCGGGACCTGGTGCCGCCGGGAGCGCTGGATGCCATGACCCGGCTGGTGCTCACCAACGCCATCTACTTCAAGGCCTCGTGGAAGCACCGCTTCGACGAGGCTCGGACCGCGGAGGCGCCGTTCCACCTGCCGGGAGGCGGCGAGGTGCGGGTCCCGATGATGGTGCAGACGGACTCCTTCCCCTACCATCGCGGTGCCGGGTACGCGGCCGTGGAGCTGCCGTACGCCGGCGGTGCCACGTCCATGCTGGTTGTCGTGCCCGACCGGGCCGAGCCCGAAGCCGGCGGTTTCGGCGCGTTCGAGCGCTCCTTCGGGGCCGATGCGCTCGAGGCGCTCGTGGCGGACCTGGAGACGGTCCGGGTGGAGCTCGCCCTGCCCCGCTTCGAGATCACCTCGACCGCGGCGCTGGGCGACGCCCTGCGCCGGCTCGGAATGGGCCGAGCCTTCGGCGACGAGGCCGACTTCTCCGGCATGGTGGACGTGGAGAAGGAGAGTGTGATCGCACGCGACCTCCGGCTGGACGAGGTCCTGCACAAGGCCTGGGTCCGGGTCGACGAGGCGGGGACCGAGGCCGCCGCCGCCACCGCGGCGATGATGGCGGTCACCTCCATGCCGATCGACGAGCCGGTCCGCCTGATCGTCGACCGGCCGTTCCTGTTCTTCGTGCGCCACCGCCCGACCGGGGCGATCCTCTTCGCCGGCCGGGTGCTCGACCCGAGCGCGTGACCGTCCTGCGGCCAGCGCTTTCCCGAGATCGAGATCCGCGAGAGCCCGAGGCGCGGCGCGGGCCTGAGCGGGAAGCAGGCGGTCATCGCACGACGACATTCCCCGGATCGCGGATTTCCGTCGGTCGGTGCACTGTTTGACGAGTCCTGAAGACTCGCTGTACACTACTATCAACTCGTTTGATCAAGAAATGTGACCAGCATCAAGGAGGGACCATGCTGCATTGGTTCAAGCAGACCTTGCTCTCGGCCGGAACCAGGTTCGCTGCGTCGTCCAAGTGCTCCGTGGCGCTGATGATTGTCGTCACTCTCGCCGTGCCTCAGCTTGCCGCCGCGGCGGTCGAGCAAGGAGACCCTGCGGAGGTCCTCGTCGGGGAGGTCACGGTGCAGAGCCTGTCCGACGGTCGGATCGCGGTGGTCGTGAATCGGTTCGACGCGGGCGACCCGGACCAGACCGCCGAGAGGGTCTTCGTCCTCCAGACCGAGGGCCCGGTGGCCACGGACCTCCCGATCCGGATGGAAGCGGGCCGTGTGGTGGCCAAGCGGGACCGGCTCCTGATCCTGTCGCTCGAGGAGCCCCGGGCCGTGGGGCTGTTTCTCTCCGGCGTCGATCGCGCCGAGGTGGCCGAGTTTCTCGAGGCGATGCTCGTGCATCGCTACGGGGCGGCCGACCCGAGCAGGATTTTCACGGTTTCCGGGTACGGTCTGTCCGACCACCGAGGCGAGTATGCTCTGCCCCTCGAGTCCTGGCCTCCCGGGGGAGCCGCGATGCGCCCCGTGCCGAAGGGGCTCCCAGTGAAGCTTCGCCTCCAACCGACGAGAGCTGCGACGTCGAAACGACGCGAGCTCCGGGCGGGGGCGTCCCCTTCCCCCCTGGAGGGAGGGAAGGGGATCGAGGGGTTGTGGGGGGGATCCAGAGGATCGTCAAGGTGGATCGGGGCGGCGTTCCCGAGGGATCGAGCAAACTTGACACAGTCGTCACGAGCTCGGCCTTTGTAGATGTCTAGTCCATGTCAGGGCGGTGGCCGAGGCTCGACCAGTTGCTCGGTCACGTGCCCGTTGGGGGTCGAGTGCTCGGTGACCTGCTCGGCGGGGTTCTACGCTTGCTGTAGCTGCGGCTGGACGCCGAGCTGCGAGTGCGTCAGCGAGGACGGCGGTGGTAGCGGTGAGTGCCCGCCCCTTCCCTGTGTACCGTGAGAGGAGTGACGCCCGGCCCGGGGCGTTCCTGCCAACGTTTTCAGTAGAACAAACCCGATAAATCCATCGTCGCCGGCGGATCGAGCCGATCCGGATCCGGTCGCCGATCATCCGTGGTCACGAGACGTGGGGGTTCCGCTTGGTAGCATCGCGCGGGTGCACGGGATCTTCCACAGACGGGATCACGGATGGACGGAGCGCGTCCTGCCGCGTCTCCGCGGGTTTCCCGCGGCTCTGGCGCTCGCCGGGCTGCTCCTTCCCCTGACGCTCGGCGGCTGCGCCGAGCCCCCACCCCCCGAGGAGGAGCCGCCGCCGGCGGTGCCGCTCCGGGCGATCGTGCCGCCGGAGCCGTTCGCCTTCCTGCCGCGCCGGGGCGAGCCGGTGGGGCGGGACCGGCAGGTGGTCCGGGGGCTGGCCGGCTGGCTGGAGCGGGAGCTGCGGCCCGTGCCGATGCGCGGTCCCGGGCGGATGATCGAGGCCCTGCTGGCCGGCGAGGCCGACCTCGTCGCCGCGGGGCTGGCGGTGACCGACGCGCGCCGGGAGGTGGTCGCCTTCTCCGTGCCGTACCTCCACGTCGACGAGCTGCTGGTGGCGGGGCCCGGGGTCGCGGTGGAGTCCGTCGAGGACCTGGTGGGCCTGGACGTCTGCGTGCGCTGGGAGACCGGCGCGGCCGAGAGCCTGTCCGAGCTCGTCGAAGGCCGCTCGGGCGTCGCGGTGCGCACGCTGCCGCCGGACACCCGGGTCGAGCGGTTGATGACCTTCCTGGACCGGGGGGCCTGTGACGCGGTGGCCCTCGACTCGACGGCCTGGGCGGCGGTCGCGCGCGACGATCCGGACCTCCGGCCGGTCTACGTCCTGCGCGAGGACCGGCCGGTGGCGGTGGCCATGCGCCCCGGGGACGAGGAGCTCCGCCGCCGGGTGAACGCCTACCTCACCGAGGAGGCCCTGGTCGACCGGGAGACGGAGGTGGCCACCGGCGACCTGCCGGCGATCGAGCGCCGGCGGACGCTCCGCATGCTCACCCGCAACAACTCCATGACCTACTTCATCCACCGGGGCCGCCAGCTCGGCTTCGAGTACGAGCTGCTCCGGCGGTTCGCCTCGGACCGGGGCTTGCGCCTCGAGATCGTCATCCCGCCGACTCACGATGACCTGATCCCCTGGCTCCGGGAGGGCCGGGGCGACGTGATCGCGGCGGCCATGACGGTGACCCCGGAGCGGGCGCGCCGGGTCGCCTTCACCCGCCCCTACCTGGAGGTGGACGAGGTGGTGGTCGTGCGCCGGGGCGATCCGGTGGAGAAGCTCGCCGACCTGACCGGCCGCACGGTCCACGTGCGCCGCTCCAGCGCGTTCTACCCGCGGCTGGTCGCCCTGCGGGAGGGAGTGGACTTCGAGATCGCCGAGGCGCCCGAGGACATGGAGACCGAGGAGATCCTGGCCCGGGTCGAGTCGGGGGAGTGGGACGTGGCGGTGGCGGACTCCAACCTGCTCGAGGCGGAGCTGCGCCACGGCCGGGAGCTGCAGGCCGCGTTCGACCTGGGCACCGGCCGGCTGGCCTGGGCGGTGCGCGAAGGCAACCCGGAGCTGCTCGCCGTCCTCGACGGGTACCTGGAGTCGCAGCCGGGGAGCCGGTTCTACAACGTGCTCCGCCGGAAGTACTTCGAGAACCAGCGGATGCTCGAGCGGGGCCGGAGCGACTGGCGCTCGGACCGGAGCGGCCGGATCTCGCCCTGGGACGAGGAGATCAAGCGGGCGGCCGCCCGGTACTCCGTGGACTGGCGCCTGCTGGCCGCGGTCATGTACCAGGAGAGCCGGTTCGACCCCGACACCCGGAGCTGGGCCGGGGCGGTGGGGCTGATGCAGCTCATGCCGGCGACCGCCCGGTCCCTCGGCGTGGACGACCTGCGCGACCCCCGGCAGTCGATCCGCGCCGGCGCCGAGTACCTGCGCTGGCTGCTCGACCGGTTCGAGGCGGACCTGCCCCTGGCCTCCCGGCTGCGTTTCGCCCTCGCCTCGTACAACGTCGGCTACGAGCACGTGAGGGACGCCCGGCGCCTGGCTGCACGCATGGGCTGGTCCCCCGACCACTGGGAGGACAACGTGGCCCGGGCCCTGGTGCTGCTCGAGCGGCCGGAGTACCACCGGCAGGCCCGCTACGGCTACTGCCGCGGGCGCTCGGCCGTGGCCTACGTGCGCGAGGTGGAGCGCTTCTACCGGGTCTACGCCGAGCACGTGCCGCGGGAGGCGCCGCCGGGCCAGGCCCGAGAGGGGGCGGTCAGGCCCGCCGATGCCGGTCCGGGGGCCGGGGCGGGCGCCCGGCAGGACGCGACGCCGGAAACCCGGTCGGGAGATCGGCCAGAAGCTCTGCCAGAAGCTCTGCCAGATGGAGGGGCCGGCGCCCCGTAGTCTGCTCGATCTGGGTCCGGCAGGAGAAGCCGTCGGCCAGGATCGGCGTGCCCTCGTCCGCGGCGCGCACCTCCGGGGCCAGCCCCCGCTCCGCGCAGGCGAGGGAGACCGCGAGCTTGTCCGGATCGTAGCCAAAGGCGCCGGCCATGCCGCAGCAGCCGGCGTCCAGCACCCGGACGTCGAGGCCGAGGCGCCGCCAGAGGGCCCGGTCGGCGTCCAGGCCCATGACCGCCCGGTGGTGGCAGTGGGCGTGGACCAGGACCGGTCCCGAGCCGGATCCCGAGCTCGGGACCGCCCGGCCCAGGGGAGCCTCCCGCCACCGGTCGGCGTGGCGCTCGAGCAGCTCGGCCAGGGTGAGCGTCAGCCCGGACAGCCGGTGCGCGTCCGGGTCGTCCGGCAGCAGGTTCGGCAGCTCGTCCCGGAAGACGGCCACGCAGCTCGGCTCCAGGCCGACCACCGGGGTGCCGGCGCGGATCTCGTCCCGCAGGGCGGCGACCGTCGTGCGGAGGGTGCGCTCGGCGAGGCCCAGGAAGCCGTGATCGTAGAGGGGGCGGCCGCAGCAGAGGCCTCCGGGCCGCCCACCCGGCTGGGCGGGCGGCAGGACCACCTCGAACCCGGCGGCTTCGAGCACCGTGACCGCGCTGTCGAGCACCTCGGGCAGGAAGTGGTCGTGGAAGGTGTCGGGCCAGAGGACCACCCGCGGGCGTGAGTCGGCCCCGGAGCCGGTCCCGGGCGCACCGCGCCGCCGCCGGAAGGTCTTCCGGAAGGGCCGGCGCGCGAGGGCCGGCAGGGGCCGCTCCGGGGCGATCCCGCCGAGGGCCTTCAGCAGCCGTCCGGTGAAGCGCCCGCTGGCGATTCGGTTCACCAGCGCGGGGACGCCGGGCACCGCCGACGCCAGGCTCAGCCACCAGCGCACCAGGCCGGTGGCGTAGGCGATCCGGGGGCGCAGCCGCCCGGCGTGGTGGTGGAACAGGAACTCGGCCTTGTAGGTGGCCATGTCCACCTGGACCGGACACTCGTGCCGGCAGGCCTTGCACGACAGGCAGAGGTCGAGGGCCTCGCGCACCTCGGCGCTGCGCCACCGGTCGGTGATCACCTCCCCCTGGAGCATCTCGAACAGCAGCCGCGCCCGCCCCCGGGTGGAGTGGCGCTCCTCGCGGGTGACCATGTAGCTGGGGCACATGACGCCGCCGTCGGTGCGGCGGCACTTGCCGACGCCGACGCAGCGGAGCACCGCGCGGGACAGCCTCCCGCCGTCGCCGGGGTAGGCGAAGCGCGTGTCCGGTTCCCACCGGGGATGGAACGGCCCGTCCGGGCCGCCGAGGCGGAGGTTCGAGGTGATCGGGTAGGGGCGCGCCAGCTTGCCCGGGTTCATGCGGTCGTCCGGGTCCCAGGCGGCCTTGAAGTCCGAGAAGGCCCGGCAGAGCTCCTCGCCGTAGAGCTTCGGCAGCAGCTCCGCCCGCGCCTGACCGTCGCCGTGCTCGCCGGAGAGGGAGCCGCCGTGGGCGATCACCAGGTCGGCGGCCTCGTCCAGGAACGAGCGAAAGGCCTCGATTCCCGGCCGCGAGCCCAGGTCGAAGTCGATCCGGGTGTGCAGGCAGCCGTCGCCGAAGTGACCGTAGAAGGCTCCGTGGTACCCGTAGCGGTCGTACAGGCGGCGTAGGTCCCGCAAGTAGGCCCCCATGCGTTCCGGTGCGACGGCCGAGTCCTCCCAACCGGCCCAGGAGGGCGCGCGTCCGGGCACCCGGGCGGTGGCGCCCAGGCCCGATTCCCGGACCGCCCAGAGGCGCCCTTGCTCCGCCGGATCCTCGATCCGGCGGCCCTCCCGGTAGCCGGGAAGGTGGGCCAGCAGGGACTCGGCCTGGCGGGCGTGCTCCGCGGCCTCCACGCGGGTGGCGCCGCCCAGCTCGATCAGCAGCCAGCCCGTTCCCGGCGGCAGCAGGGTGTGGCCCTCCGGCTGAATCCCCTTGCGCCGCTGGTCCTCGATCAACCGCGCGTCGAACCCTTCGAGGCCGATCAACCCGCCGGCGCCGTCCGCCGCCGGACGGAGCCGCAGGAGCTCCGGCGCCGCGTCGGCCGCCGCGGCCACGTCCTCGAACCCGGCCACCAGCAGCACCCGCCGCGCCGGCCAGGGCACCAGCTCCAGGGTCGCTTCCAGGATCAGGGCGCAGGTCCCCTCGCTCCCCACCAGCGACCGAGCCATGTGGAAGCCGTTCTCCGGCAGCAGGGCGTCGAGGGCATAGCCGGAGACCCGCCGGGGGATCGCCGGGAAGCGCTCCCGGACCAGGTCGCCGTAGCGCTCCGCGAGGGCGCCCAGGCGGGCGACGATCTCCGCCGGCCGTCCGCCGCGGGCGAGGATCCGCCGCCGCTCCGGCTCCCCGGTGGCCCCGAGCCGCATCCGGGTGCCGTCGTAGGTGAGCACGTCGAGCGCCCGCACGTTGTGGATCGTGCGTCCGGCCATCACCGAGTGGACGCCGCAGGAGTCGTTGCCGATCATGCCGCCCAAGGTGCAGCGGTCGTGGGTGGCCGGGTCCGGCCCGAAGGTCAGCCCGAGGGGCTCGGTGCGGTGGCGCAGGTGGTCGAGGATCACCCCGGGCTCGACCCGGGCGAGGCGGCGTTCCGGGTCGACCTCCAGGATGCGGTGCATGTGGCGCGACAGGTCGAGGACCACGGCCGCGTTGCAGCACTGGCCCGCCAGGCTGGTGCCGCCGCCCCGGCCCAGGAGCGGCGCTCCGTGGCGCCGGCAGACCGCGACCGCGGCCTCCACGTCCCCCGCGTGGCGGGGCCGGACGACGCCGATCGGCACCTGCCGGTAGTTGGAGGCGTCCGTGGCGTAGAGGGCCCGTTCGCCCGCGTCGAAGAGCACCTCTCCCTCGATCTCGCCGGCCAGGTCGGCGGCCAGCCCGCGGATGTCGATCGGCCCGTCTCCGGGCCGGCGCGCGGGAGGGTCGACCGTCCAGCGGAAGGATCGCGGGTCGTCGGGAGTCCGTCCGGGGGATCCGCTCACGGGCCCATCCTAGTCGACCGTTCGCCGCGCCTGATCCAGATGTGTCGAAACTTCATTGTCCCTAAATCGCGCGCTTGTGCACATAAGCCATAGAAGGACCATGCGATCTCCGGCGACCCGTCGCGCGCATCGCCGGATACCTGCCCGTGAGGGCCCACGAGAATCCTCGCAGCTTCGAGGAGAAGGAGGGGAATGATGACCATCCGACGCATGCTCTGTCTCCTGGCCGTCGCGTTGCTCGCGACCGCCGCTCATCTGCCGGCCAACCCGCCGCCGGACCCGATCTCGATCGACGCCCACTCGCCGTCGATCCAGATCTGCCCGCCGGGGAAGAACCCGGCCGACATCTACGGCCTGGTCGGTGCGGTCGGGTGCGACGCGGGCGGAGGTGGGCCGGTGATCCACGTGCCCGCCCTCAACTACGGCGTCACCCCCCAGGACGAGAACGACGGCCACTCGGCCGGCGAGCGGGATCCGTTCGTGCCGGTGGCGGTCTACTTCTCCGGCGACAAGGCGTCCCAGGGCCAGCCGGGCACCGAGTACGACGTCCAGGAGAACAACTTCCAGGCGGCCGGCGATCGGTTCGTGACCAACGGCTTCACCGTCCAGAGCCCGGCCGCGGCCATGGCGGCCTGCGCCGCCACCACCATCGGCCCACCGGTCTTCCCCACGCGGCCGGCCAACATCCTGTCGGTCAACCAGGATCAGTACGCCGAGATCCCGTCGATCCGGCCGAGCGTGCTCAACCGCAACCGGATCCTCGACGACATGGACGCGGTGGAGCTGCTGCTGTTCGACCTGGACGGGGACCAGATCAACGACCGGCCGGTCTACTTCACCCTCGACAAGGTGAGCCCGAGCTGGCTGGGCGCCCCCTCGGACATCCTGTTCACGCCTCCGGGCGGAGGACCGTTCGGGGTCTTCTCGGTCGCCGCCCAGATCGGCCTGACCAACCAGGACAACGTGGACGCCATCGCGGTCTGGGACATCCACGGCGACGGCAAGGCGAACCCGGGGGAGGATTACGTGGTCTTCTCCCTGGACCGGGGCTCGCCCTCCCTGCCCGGCTCGCCCGCGGACCTCTGGGTCTCCGACTTCAACGGCTTCTTCTGCCCGTTCCTGCGGGCGGCCGATCTCGGCATGGAGCCCTGCGACAACGTCGACGCGGTCGACGTGGAGATCGACGAGGTGGAGGTGTTCGAGGAGCCACCGGTGGTGGAGCCGCCGGAGGACGGGGAGCCGGTGTCGGTTCCCTGAGGATCCTCCGGATCTGTTCCGGCGGGCCTCGCCCGCACCAGAGCGCGCCGGGTCGTTTCCGAGCGCCCGGCGTCGTGGCCGCTCCCGGGGCATCCCGGGGGCGGCCTTTTTCGTGCCCGTCCCCTGTACCTGCCGATCCTCTCCATCCGGGTGGTCGCGTCGGCCGATCGCGCCGATAGAATGACTCCGGCCGGAGGCCCCGGGGTGTCCGGCCTCTGCCCCATTCGTCCATCGAACCAAGCCGACATCAACCACCGAGCGAGAGGAGACGTCGATGGCCCGCAGACGAGTGATCCTGATGGGAGCGGCCGGCCGCGACTTTCACAACTTCAACACCGTCTTCCGCGGGGACGACCGCTACGAGGTCGTCGCCTTCACCGCCGCCCAGATCCCGGACATCGAGGGCCGGACCTATCCGCCGGAGCTGGCCGGGGACCTCTACCCCGAGGGCATCCCGATCCACCCGGAGGAGGAGCTGGAGCGGCTCATCCGGGACCGGGACGTGGAGGAGGTCTGGTTCTCCTACTCGGACGTGCCCCACACCTACGTCATGAACCGGGCCTCGGCGGTGATCGGCTGGGGCGCCCACTTCGGCGTCTGCTCGGCCACCCGGACGATGGTCGAGTCCAGCAAGCCGGTGATCGCGGTCACCGCCGTGCGCACCGGCGTGGGCAAGTCCCAGACCACGCGGTACCTGGCCAGGATCCTCAAGGCCCTGGGCAAGAAGGTGGTGGCCGTGCGCCACCCGATGCCGTACGGGGATCTCGCGAAGCAGGCGGTCCAGCGCTTCGCCGGCTACGAGGATCTGGACGCCCACGAGTGCACCATCGAGGAGCGCGAGGAGTACGAGCCTCACATCGACAACGGCTTCGTGGTCTACGCGGGAATCGATTACGAGGCGATCCTTCGGGAGGCCGAGAAGGAGGCCGAGGTGGTGCTGTGGGACGGCGGCAACAACGACACCGCCTTCTACAAGCCGGACCTCCAGATCACCCTGGTGGACCCGCACCGGCCGGGCCACGAGCTGTCCTACTTCCCGGGCGAGACCAACTTCCGGACGGCCGACCTGTTGATCGTCAACAAGGTGGGGACAGCCGATCCGAAGGACGTGGAGACGGTGCTCGAGAACTGCCGGACCCACAATCCGGAGGCGACGGTGGTGCAGTGCCGGTCGAAGATCACGGTCGATCAGCCGGAGCTGATCCGGGGCAAGCGCGCCCTGGTGGTGGAGGACGGGCCGACGCTGACCCACGGCGGCATGACCTACGGGGCGGGCTGGTTCGCGGCCGAGGAGGCCGGGGCGGCGGAGATCGTCTCGCCGGAGCCGTACGCGGTCGGGTCGATCAAGGAGACCTACGAGAAGTACCCGAACTCGAGGAACGTGTTGCCGGCGATGGGGTACGGCGCCGGGCAGATCGAGGATCTTCGCCGGACCATCGAGGCGACGCCGGCGGACGTGGTGGTGGAGGGGACGCCGATCGATCTGAAGCGGGTGCTGACGGTCTCGAAGCCGATCGCCAACGTGCGCTACGAGCTGGAGGAGCTGGAGCCGGGGGTGATCGAGGCAGCGGTGAAGAAGGTCCTCGCCTGAGTCTCCCTCGCCCCCTGTCTCAGGAAGGGGGGAGAGGGCCGAGGTGGGTGGCTGGGTGGAGGGCTTCGCCAGGAGCGGCCCGGGGGCTCCCGGCCTCCGGCCCGGCTCCGCCTGGAAGGACTTCCGTCGGGTGGCTCCGCCTGTCAGCGCCTCGCGGACGGTCGGGCGTACCCTGCCTGCGGGCTTGCCAGGTCCGCGGGCGCTGGCACCTCCGGCCGGGAGCCCCCGGGCCGCTCCGCGTGCCGCCGCTGGTTGCCGTGGCCGGCCGTTTCGATCAAAAAGGGACTGGATGGTGACGGTCCGGACGAAGCGGCCGGCTTCAGCCGGCCGAACCGGGGCCGGAGGCCCCCCACCTCATGGGCGATCGTCCTGGAGACACGGGGAGGGAGGAGGTCAGGAGGAGGAGGGGCGCCCCGGAGGTTGCCTTGGTTGGAGGGGACGTCGGGAGGGCCGTGTAGGCGGGGGGCTCGTCCCCCCGCGCCCGCGCAGACTCCTAGATTCCCCGGAGGAGCGTCCAGGTCCGTTCCAGGCGGGAGATCGATTCGAGCCTGCCGCCGGGGCGGCTGCGGGCGAGCCACAAGGGGGCGTGGTCTTCGGTCAGCGCACCGACCCGAGCAGCCAGGGGGCGGCGGGTCTCGGCGGGGAGCCCGGCCAGCGGTACCTCCCGGCCCGCGGTGAGGCGCGCACGGCCGATGCGGCAAGCGACCGCCAATCCCTCGGCCACCCAGCGGAGCTCCCGGACGACCAGCTCGCCGTCGGGCCGCCCGGCCGCCAGGGCCGAACCCGCGTCCGACAGGAGTGCGAACGCCTCCAGGATCTCCGTCTCCGCCCGGTCCAGCCCTTCCCGCGTCAGCCCCTCGTAGCGTCTGTGCGTCAGGTCCTGGTGGGCGAAGGCCAGCAGGTGGAAGAGGGCGGTGCCGTTGAAGTCCCGGGTGCCGACGAGCCGGTGGGCGTCGCCGAGGCGCAGGGCCGCGGCCCCCACGGAGGGTCCCTCCGGGCCGACCCGGAACAGGTGCAGGTCCGCCAGCCGGGCCAGCGGGAACGCGTCCGGCTCCCGGGCGCTCTCGGCGTTCCAGGCGAAGGCGGCGCCGGCGGCCAGGGGAGCCTCGGAGACCGGCGGCGGCTGGAGGTGGCCGTGGTCCCCCCAGTCGGTGATCAGCACGCCGAGGGCGCCGGAGCCCGCCGTGTCCCGTGCCGCCAGGGCGGCGCCGGCCAGGTTGTGGAGGGCGTTGGTGGGGCGGCCCGCCAGGCTCGACCAGGCGCTGGTCCCCGGGCAGAGCAGGAAGTCCAGGCCGGAGGCGGCCAGGCGCCCGGCGACCTCCGGGAACGGGTGGGAGGCCTCGTAGCCCCAGGCGAGGGGGACGGCCTCCGGCGGAACCCGGTCCAGCGGCGAGCCCGCCCCGTCCTCCAGCAGCACGTCGCCCCAGAACAGCATCCGGTGGTCCCGCCGGCGGACCAGGTCGTGGACCCGGCGCAGGAACTCCAGGTAGACGGTGCGCCGCCCGCGCTCCGCGCAGGCCGCCGCCGAGCGCCCGGTGCCCAGGTCGAGGGTCTCATCCAGCCCGGCGTTGAACCAGCGGCTACCGAAGCAGGGCAGGAGCTGGTCGTAGAGGTCGGCCAGGAGCTCCAGGCTCCGGGGATCGGTGGGGCAGAGGGTGAACGGCTCGCGGGCGTCGCTGAACGGGTGGTCGATTCCCTCCGGGACCTCGGCCAGCGGGCGGTAGCGCTCGTGGACGAGCCAGCGGTGGAGGTGGCCGAAGCTGTTCTGGTTCGGCACCAGCTCGATGAACCGGAGCCGGCAGTACCGGTCGAGCGTGCGGATCTCGTCCGCCGTGAGGGGGCTCGCGTCCCGCCAGACCGTCTCGTGGCCCCGGTAGGCGAACGTGTGCTCGGTGTAGAGCTGGAGGTGGTTGATCTTGAGGTCGGCGAGCAGGTCGACCCAGCGCAGGAGCTCGGGCAGCGTGGGCACGCGGCACCGGCTCACGTCGAGCAGGACCCCCCGCACCGGCAGGTCGGGGCGGTCGGCGACCTCGAGCCCGGGGACCGTCTCCGGCGGGTCCGGCCGCCCCGCGCCGTCGCCACTGTCTGGACGGGATACCCGCAGCCACTGGAGCAGCGTCCGGGTGGCGTAGAACAGCCCCGCGGGTGCCCGCGCGGCGAGGCGGATGCCGTCCGGGCGGACGGACAGCCGGTAGCCTTCCGGATGGTGAGGCGCCGGGTGGTCGGGCGCGCGGTCGCCGCCCGGGTCCTCGAGCACGAGGTCGATGCCCGGCTCCCGGCTCGCCCCGCCGCCCCCGGCGTCTCCGATGCGGGGGTGGAACCCGAGCCCGGCCAGGCCCTCGCACAGGCTCTCGCGGACGGTCTCGAGCTCCGGCTGCATCGGGTCCAGGGGAGCCAGAGGGTCCAGGGCCACCCGGAGGGAGCGGGCCGGGCGGACGATCTCGCCGGTCGCTCGTGCCTCGGTCGGCGCCGGCACCAGCGCACCGGCCGGATCGATCGCTCCGGGGACGGCGGGACGCTCGTTCATCGTCGGCTCATTGTGCCACCGTCCGGGGTGCGGCGTCGTTGCGGCGCCGGACTGTCGAAGGTGTTGTTTGACCTCTCGGCCGCACGCGTAGTAGGCTTTCGGGCAACAGGAACGGCACGCCATTTCCGAGATGGGACCCCAATCATAGACGGGATGCAGGACCACTCGGGGAGCGGTGTGCCCGAAGGCGCCGAGATGGGCGGCGGGGCTCGGCCGGCACGGCCGGGCGTGCGTCGTGATGTCGCGGGGCCTTCGAAGCAGGACCGGAGTCGTCGATCGAGGTGATCGGCGGGGCCGGGACCGGCCCACGCGGGGCTTCAAGCCGCGGAACAGAGCAGGAGTCGGTCGGTATCGCATTCTGGACCCCGACGACTGCGACAAATCAGGGAGTACCAAATGCGTACCACCGGCAGAGTCAAGTGGTTCAACGAGTCCAAGGGCTTCGGCTTCATCACTCCGGACGACGGCTCGAAGGACTGCTTCGTTCACTATTCGGCGATTCAGGGCAACGGCTTCAGGACCCTGCACGAGGGTGAGAAGGTCGAGTTCACCGTCACCGAGGGTCAGAAGGGCCCGGCGGCCGAGGACGTGGCCCGCGTCGGCTGAGCCACGACTCACCGAGACATGCGAACGCCCCGCGGAGCGATCCGCGGGGCGTTTTTTGTTGGTGCGCCTGCGTGCCCGCCGGACGTGTCCGCCGGATAGACTCGGCAAGTCCGCCGCACCCCCCGAGACTCGTCGATCCAAGGGAGCCGCCCCATGCCGCCGACGCCGCCGATCTCCGTCGCCCGTTTCCCGGGTCACCTCGCGATCCCCGGTCTCCTCGTCCTCGTCCTGGTGCCGCTCGCCGCCGCCGCGGCGGCGGACGCAGCCGCCCCGCCGCCGGGCAAGACCACGGCGGAGGTGCTGGAGGCCTCGAAGGCGTCCGACTGGCGCCGGCTCGACCCGGAGGACACCCTCTACCTGACCCTCCCCGGCGGGCGCGTGGTGATCGAGCTGGCTCCAGACTTCGCGCCGCGGCACGCGGCCAACATCCGGCGGCTCGTCCGCCAGCGCTACTTCGACGGCCTCGCGGTGGTGCGCTCCCAGGACAACTACGTGGTGCAGTGGGGGGATCCCCATGCAGGGGACAGCGAAGACCCCGAGCGCCGGCGCTCGTTCGGCGAGGCGCAGGAGTCGCTGGAGGCCGAATTCGACCGGCCCATCGCTCCACCGAAGCCCGCCGGAGCCGCCGAGCCGGACCGGCCGGAGCCCCTCCCGTTCACCCCGCTCGGCGACGGCGACGTCTACGCGCCGGAGGTGGGCTTCACCGCCGGCTTCCCCGTGGCGCGGGATCCGGACGCCGGACGCACCTGGCTCGTCCACTGCTACGGCATGGTCGGCGCGGGTCGGGACATGACGGCCGCCTCGGGCAGCGGCGCCGAGCTCTACGTGGTGATCGGTCACGCCCCGCGGCACCTGGACCGCAACGTCACCCTGGTGGGCCGGGTGGTGGAGGGGATGGAGGTGCTCTCGACCCTTCCGCGGGGGCACGGCCCCCTCGGCTTCTACGAGGATCCGGCGCGCCACGTGCCGATCACCTCGATCCGCCTCGGGAGCGAGCTGCCGCCGGAGGAGCGCGCCCGGATCGAGCTCCTGCGCACCGACACCGGGACCTTCCGCGCGCTGATCGACGCCCGGCGGTGGCGGCGGGAGGAGTGGTTCCTCGATCCGGTGGGGACGGTGGGCCTCTGCAACGTGCCGCTCCCGGTGCGACCCGCGGAGCCGGAACGCGGCGATTGACTCGCCCGGCACGACCTCTCTACAATTTCTTCAATTCGTCAACCTGAACATTCTGTGCATTTGAAGTCGTCCATCCGAAGAAAGAGAGGTTTCCCATGGTTTTCATGAAGACCCGGTCCACCATCCTCACTCTCGCGGTCGTCCTGGCCCTGTGCCTCGGACCGCTGTCGGTGTCGGCCCAGGCCGCGGAGGCCGCGCCGATCCCGTCCCGGGCTCCCGCCGCGGGCTCCTACGCCGAGGGGGTCTACGCCGAGTACGCCGCCGGTACCGACCACCGGATCGCGTTCGAGATCGAGACCCTGGAGCGCGGCAGGCTGTCCCGGCTGGCCGGCCGGCGGCTCGGCGATCTCGTGGACGCGCCCGACACGCTGGTGCGTGCGTCCCAGTTCGGCACCCACCTGGTCAACCCCCGGTTCGTCTCCGCCCACGATGCGGCGCCCGCTCTCCGCGACCTGGAAGCTCCGGTGGCACGGTTCGGGGAGGTCGGGTATCCGCTCGATCTCGGTACCTATCGCCGGCTCGCGGTCGGCGTGCGGCTCGGGGACGAGGTCCGACAGCACGAGGCCGTGGAATTCTGCTGGCGCTCCCTCGGGCACTGCGTGGTCTTCGATCCGGCGGTGGTCTTCCTTCAGTCGATGGTGGACAACCGGCTGCGCCTGGCGGCGGAGGGGTGGGGTCCGCGCATCCTCCAGGAGCGGCGTGACGACGGCTCGGGCAGCCTGCGCAAGAAGCTCGGTGCGACCGCGTCGTGCGGCCTGGCGAGCAACCCGAACGTGACCGACACGAGCTACACCTGGGGCGCCTACTGGGTGGAGTACCGCAACGTCTTCGGGATCACCCTGGTGCGCAAGGACCTGGGGTCCCAGCGCTCGGGCATCCGGTGCGACGCCAACTGCGATCCCCAGCCCTACGGGTACAGCAACGCGTCGAGCTGCTACGGCACCCTGGGCTGGAACTGCGAGTGCGACAACGCTTTCGGCTACGGCACCAGCGGCACCGGTACCGGCAAGTGGATCGCGGAGACCAAGTGCACCCACAGCTTCCTGATCTCCGCCCGGGCCAGCGCGTCGGTCACCGACCTGGGCTCCATCAACGTGGACATTCACTGGGAGATGGAAGGTGGAGAGGACGCGAACGGTGGCGAGGTGATCGACACCTGCGGCTACTTCTGAGCCCGGCCGTTCCCGGGGTCGGGAGGAGCGTCCGGCTCTCCCCCGGCCCCGGCGGTTCCGGGGTGTCGCCGCTCCTCCCGGACCCGTGGCCCGGACGGGAAGAAAGTGATAGTTTGTCACCGGACGGAGATTCACCATGGCACCACTCGAGCGAGCCTTCGCCTCTTCGCGCAAACGGCGGGAGATGCGCTTCCCGGTCGAAGGAGTGCGGGGCAGCCTGAAGAGCCCCGGGGACCTGCGCATCATCAACGTGAGCCGGAGTGGCCTGTCCTTCGCGACGATGCACCATCTGACGGTGGGCGACCACTACTTCATCGAGATCCGCTACCAGGGCCAGACCGCCAACCTGGAGCTCGAGCTCCGCTGGTGCTTCTGGCAGCCGGAGACCGGGGACGCCGAGCCTCCCATCTTCCTCGCGGGCGGACGCTTCGTCGACATCGTCCGCGACGACCCCGACGGCCTGTGGCGGGGTCTCGCGGCCCCCCTGGACCAGCCCGACTGAGAGCCGGCCTCCCGCACCCGTGTTCGCCGGGAGGCTCGTTCCCGCGGGTGTGGTAGAACATGTCCATGGCGCTCCCGCCTCGCCTTCGCCCCTCCCCCCTCCCCGACAACCCGTGCTGTCCGAATCCCCGTCCATGACTGACGAGCAACCGAAGATCTTCGTCCTCGACACCTCGGTCGTCCTCTACGACTTCAAGGCGATGACCAACTTCCAGGAGCACGACGTGGCGGTCCCCCTGACGGTGCTCGAGGAGCTGGACCAGTTCAAGAAGGGCAACAACGTCATCAACCTCCACGCGCGGGAGTTCATGCGCCAGCTCGACACGCTCTCGGAGCAGAGCGACCTGCGCGACTGGATCCCGATCAACGGCCCCGGGAAGGGCCG
>JASFUJ010000004.1:0-17391 GCA_050050355.1 Acidobacteriota bacterium | reverse complement strand
CCCGGGGACGTCCACCGCGGAGGGCGGTCGCAGCCAGACGCGCTGGCGGCGCTCCGGCGGATCCACGAACGGCCGGAAGCGCTGGATGGCGTCCACCTGGAGGCGCTCCCCGACGCGGACCAGCGACGCTCCGATCCGTTCCGCCTCCTCCGCGAGCGCCCCCGCCGGATCCGCGTCCGCGGTGGCCGGCAGGTCGGCGACCAGAGCGGGGACGTCGCGCCGCAGGATGCCGGCCTTCTCCCGGGCGATCTCTTCGAGGGTCGAGCCCAGGTGCTCCCGGTGGTCCAGGTCGATGGGGGTGATCACGGAGAGCACCGGCTCCACGGCGTTGGTGGCGTCGAACCGGCCGCCCAGGCCCACCTCGAGCACCGCCAGGTCGACCCGCTCCTCGGCCAGCCACAGGAGGGCGCAGGCGGTGAGGGCCTCGAAGTAGGTGGGCGGCTCCTCCAGGTGCCGGTCGGCGGTGGCGAGGACCCGCTCGATCAGCCCGGCGAGGCGCTCGGGCGGGATCGCGTCGCCGTTCAGGCGGAAGCGCTCTTCCACGGTTTCGAGGTGGGGCGAGGTGTAGAGGCCGACCGTGTACCGGGCCGCCCCGGCGAACGAGGAGAGCAGGGCGGCCACGGTGCCCTTGCCGTTGGTGCCCGCCACCAGGACCGCCGGCAGATCCGCCTGGGGGTTCCCGAGCGCCGCCAGCAGGGTCCGGATCCGGTCCAGGCCCAGGCGGACGCCGAAGCGGCCGAGCCGGTCCAGCGCGGCGGCGGTGTCGGGGGGGAGTGCCACGGCCCGGGAGCTTACCGCAGGGGCGGCCCGCGGCGGGAGGTTCGCCGGGCGCGGTTCGGGGGGTTCCCGGCCTCCGGCACGGCTCCGCCTGGAGGGACTCCCCCCGGTAGGCTCCGCCTGGCAGCGCCGTCGCCGACGGGGCGGGCTTGCCCTGCCGCTTGGCCTGCCAGGTCCGCGGGCGCTGACACCTCCGGCCGGAGCGGGGCAGCAGTGCCCCACTTCTAGAGGAAGTGCCGCAGGCACTTCGCCGTCGTGGCCTTGAGCTCCGGCCTCGGCACCACCATGTCCAGGAAGCCGTGCTCCAGCAGGAACTCGCTGCGCTGGAAGCCCTCCGGCAGGCTCTGGCGGATGGTCTGCTCGATCACGCGCGGGCCGGCGAAGCCGATCAGGGCGTCGGGCTCGGCGATGTTGAGGTCCCCGAGCATGGCGAAGGAGGCGGTCACGCCGCCGGTGGTGGGGTCGGTGAGGATGGAGATGAACGGCAGGCGCGCCTCGCGCAGGCGGTGGAGGGCGGCGCTGATCTTCGCCATCTGCATGAGCGAGAGGACCCCCTCCTGCATCCGGGCGCCGCCCGAGGCGGAGACGATCACCAGGGGGCGGTCGCGCTCTTCGGCCCGCTCGACCGCCCGGGTGATCCGCTCGCCCACCACCGAGCCCATGGAGCCGCCCATGAACCGGTAGTCCATGACCGCGAGCACCACCGGAATGGAGTCCAGGTGCCCCTCGACCACCACCACCGCGTCGTGGTCACCGAGGGCACCCTGGTACTTCTTCAGCCGGTCCTTGTAGCGCTTGGTGTCCTTGAAGCCGAGGGGGTCGCCGGGCCGGATGTCGGCGAAGAGGCGCCGGGGCTCGTCGTCGTCGAGGAGCAGGGCGATGCGCTGCTCGACGTCGATCCGGAAGTGATGCCGGCACTTGGGGCAGATGCGGAGGTTCTTCTCCAGCTCCTTGGAGTAGATGACCTCCTTGCACTGCTCGCACTTGACCCAGAGCCCCTTGGGGACCGGGCTCGCCGGACGCTCCTCGGCGGTGGGCTTGCGCTTCTTCTTTCCTCGCTTGAACCAGGCCATGGGGATCCGAGGTCAGACCGCCTCGTGCTCGTCGTCTTCCTCGGACTCCAGGTCGTTGGGGATGCCCAGACGCTGACACGCAGCGTCGTACATCTGATGCGAGGCTTTCTTGGCCGCCTGGAGCTCCGCCAGCCGGTCCTTGACCTTGGCCAGCTCCGCCTCGATCGCCTCGTCGAGCTCCTCGATCTCCTGGCGGGTGACCTGCAGGGTGTTCTCGTAGAAGGTCCTCTGTTCGTCGCTCAGACTCATTCCACTTCTCCGAACGGGGTTCCGCCCGCGCCGGCGGTTCGTCTGCCGCGCCGCAGGACGCGCCGGTTCACAGCCGGAACGGGATCTTGAGAGTCGTCCACATCTTGACCCGCACACCGTCCTTGGTCGCGGGCCGGTACTTCGCACGGCGCGCCGCCTCCTGGGCGGCCTCGTTGATGCCCACCTTCTGACGGACCCGCTGGTCCAGACGGGATTCGATGACGTCGCCGTTCTCGTCCACGAGAACCGACACCACCACCGTTCCCTCGACGCGGAGACGCCGGGCGACCGGAGGATACTCCGGTTTTGCGAAGGTGACAAGCTGCGGCGGGATCACGCCCGGTCCGGGCTCGACGAGCTCACCCGTCCGGACGGTGGGGCGACGCGGCTCCGGTTCGGGGCCGGACTCCGGGGCGGGCCCCGGATCGGACGCGGCCGCGGGCTTCGCGTCGGGCGCGCGCGTCTCCCGGCCGGTCGCTCCGGCCCCGGTCGCGGCCCCGGTCGCTCCGTCCGGGCGGGAGCCGGGGTTCACCGCCCGGTCCCCCTCCGTCCGGGCCGTCGCCGGGGCGCTTTCGTCGCCGCCGCCCGGGCGGGTCGCCCCCGGATCCGCGACCCCGGCGGCCGGGGGCTGCGACGCCCGCTCGGGCGTGGGCTCGGGGTCGGGTCGGGACGAAGGGGGCGCTTCGGGGGCGGGCGCCGGATCGGGCTCCGGGCCGGACTCTGAGCCGGGCTGCCGCTCGGCGCGGCGCTGCGCGTCGGCGAGTCGCTCGGAGAGCTCCCGTTCCTTCTGCTCGTACTCCCTGCGGAGTTGCTCCTCCTCCCGGGCCAGCTTATCCTCCAGGGTCTGCTCGACCAGCGCCTCCACGCCTTCGGCGCTCCCGGGCTCGCCGCCCGGTGGAGCGTCCGCGGGGGTGGCCGCCGAGGCTTCCCCTTCCGCGCCGCCCTCGTCCGGGAACGCACCCCCGGGGGCGAGGCTCCCCTGATCGGATGAGACCGCCGATGAGACCGCTGATGGGGCCTCCGGTGAGACGTCCGGCTGGGCCGGCTCGGTCCCCGCCGGGGCTTCCTCCCGGGGCGCGTCACCGGGCTCGCCTGCAGTCCCCTGGGGACGCGCGAGGAACCACCAGTAGAGGAGCGCCGCCACCGCCACGGCCAGTGCCGCCAGGATGGCGAGGATCAGGACCCCCTTGCCTCTCCCTCCTCCCTCTTCGGGCTCGACCCGGCCCACGGGCTCGACCGCCTCGACCGGGGGAATCGGCTCGGCCGGCCCGACCGGCTCGATCGGCCGGGCCTCCGGGGGAGCCGCCCCGTGGGAGGTGTCCCCGGCCGGGGCCGGCTCCAGGGTCTGATCGCCGGCCCTGGAAGCCGGCCCGACCGGCCCGGTCGGCCCGATCGAGCCGGCAGGGGGCGACCCGGTGGCGGGCGCCGACTCCGGTGCGGTCTCCGGCGGCTTGCCCTGGGCGGGAGGCGAAATCTCCGGGAGCTCGGGCATCGACTCGTCGATCCGGATCTCCTCGGCCGGCGGCGTGGAGGGGGCGGAGGGCGCGCTGAGGTCGAACGGCTCGTTTCCCCCCTCCGGCCGATCCGGCCGGTCCGCCTCCCCGGCCGCGGCGGGTGCGAGCTCCACGCTCTCGAAGAGCTCCCGCATGTAGGCGGAGAGCTCCCCCGAGCCGGGGCTCGGCCGCATCGACATCAGGATCTCCTCGAGCCGCCGGCCCATCTCCCCGGCGCTCTGATACCGCTCGATCGGCTCCTTGGCGAGCGCCCTCAGGGCGACGGCGTCGACCTCGTCCGGGACGCTCGGGTCGAGGTCGCCCGGCGCCCGGACGCGGCACTCCCGGACCGCCTCGAGCACTTCCATCTCGCTGTCGCCGCTGAACAGGCGGCGGCCGGTGAGCATCTCGAACAGCAACGAGCCGAGGGAGAAGATGTCCGAGCGGGAGTCGACCGGGCGGCCCCAGGCCTGCTCGGGGGACATGTACTGGAGCTTGCCCTTGAGCGCGCCCATCCGGGTGTGACTCGACTTCGACACCGCCTTGACGATGCCGAAGTCGCACAGCTTGATGGTTCCCTCGTAGCCGACGAGGACGTTCTGGGGGGAGACGTCCCGGTGGACCAGGTCCAGGCTCCGGTCCTCGAAGTCCCGCTTGCGGTGGGCGTAGTCGAGGGCGCTCGCCAGCTTGGCGGCGATGAACAGGGCGAGACCGACGGGCAGAGGGCGGCCCTCCTTGCGGGCGGCGTTGAGGATCGCGCGGAGGTTCTCGCCCTCCACGTACTCCATCGCGATGTAGTAGTCGCCGTCGATCTTGCCCAGGTCGTAGATGTGGATGATGTTGGCGTGGTTGAGCTGGGCGGCGAGCTTCGCCTCGTCGATGAACATGTCGACGAAGTCGGAGCTGTCCGTCAGGTGGGCGAGGATCTTCTTGATCGCCACGGTCTTCTGGAAGCCTTCCACCCCGGTCATCCGGGCCTTCCAGACCTCGGCCATCCCCCCGACGCCGATCCGGTCCAGGAGCCGATACTGGCCGAAGGCCACGCCCTGGCCACCCTCGCCGGAGCCTCCGGGCGCGGGCGCCTCCACTCCGGCTGGAGCCGGAGCCTCCGGGGGCTCGTCCGCTCCGGTCGGTCCGGGGGGGGCTCCGACTTCAGCGGCCGGCTCGTCCGCAGGTTCGTCGAGGGATTCGGGGGCTTCCTCGAACGCCTCGGCGAGCTCCGGCTCGAACGGGACCGACTTCGAGCCGGGGGGCGACGGGCCGGGGGGGGCGCTCGGCGGCGCCGCAGCGGCCTGGTCCGTCGCGGCGTCCCGATCGGCCGCGGGCTCCGGGGGCTCGGCTTCCGGCGGTGGGCCGGCTTCGGGCCGGGGTTCGGTCCCGGGTCCGGTCCCGGCTTTGGCCTGGGATTCGGCCTGGGATTCGACCTGGAACGGGGACGCGTCCTCGGTGTCGGCCTCCGCCGCCCGGAACGCCTGCTCGAACTCGTCGGCGATCGATTCGGTCGTCGGCTTCCGCGGCTCCGACTTCGGCTCCGGATCGAGGGTCCAGGGCGGCTCCGACGCGCTCTCCCGAGGTCTCTCCGGCGCCGTCTCCCGCGAGGCCGGCGGCGCCCCGGTGGGGGCGTCGTCCGCGGTCTCCGCCGGCGCCGGCGTCTCGGGCTCGGGCGGTGAGGCGGGGGGCTCCGAGCGGGGCCCGGGCGCGGGCGGCGCGGCCGGCCGCTTCCGCCGGGAGATGTCGAGACCGGACAGCGTCTTGCTGAGGAGGTCGTCGACCTCCGCCGCAGGGTCTCTCGCCTTGGGCCGGCTCTTCTGCGGGCTCCGGGGCCGGCTGTCCGGCGGACCCGGCGATCGCTCCGGCGATCGATCTGGAGGGGGAGCCTGCGCGGAGGGCTTCCGGCGGTCGCCGTGCGTCGACTTGCCCGCCCCACCCTTCCTGGGCGTCGGCGACAGGACTCCGGACAGGGTCTGCTCGAGCCGGCGCTCGATGTCGTCGTCGACCCGCGGCCGGGGCTTCGCGGGGCGGCGTGAGGGGGGCGTCCCGGCGGGCGGCTCGGGGGCCGGCTCGGCGGGCGGCTCCGGGGTCGGCCGGGAGGCCGGCTCGGCGCTCGACCCGGTGGCCGTCCGCTCCGCCTCCTCGAGCTCGACCTCGGCCACCAGGTCGCCGAAGATGTCGTGGGAGGTGAGCTTGGGCTCGTCGGGCTCCGGCGCGGCCGCGGGCTTTTCGGCCACCTTCAGGATCCGCCGGACGGCGTCGCGCACCTGGTCGCCGGTCACCGGCTTCACGAGCACCGCATCGGCGCCGTGACCCGCTTCGGCGAGCCGGTCCGCGGGCGGAGCCGCCTCCTGCGGGATCAGCGCCAGGGTCCCCGGTCCGCCCTGGCGGCGGGCGAAGGGGCCGAGGACGCTCCCCGCCGCGGCCAATCCGGTGGACGCGACGATCAGGTCCGGCGCTTCGGAGGAGACGCTGTGCATCGCCTCGTCGACGCTGCGCACGTGGCGCACCCGCCAGTCGTCGTCCCGCTCGAAGGTCCGGCGGAGGTGCGAGACCGTCCCTTCATCCTGCTCGACGACGAGGATCAACGGCATGGCGGAGCTCCCTGGAGGGACATCGTCTGTTTCTAGCACTCACGTCCCGGGGAGTCAATCGCGATCGGGCCGAACGCATTGAGCCGTAGGAGGTTAACAACTCGTCGGGAGTCCGGGCTAGAATGCCCGGACACGGTGCGTCGGCGCCCCCGCGAGCGGCGTCCGCGGGAATCGAAGGGTGGAGGACACCGTTCTAGCGACCGGGCAGAACGAGAGCGACACCAGCGAGGAGCGAGACGCCATGGCAGGTCACAGCAAATGGGCGGGCATCAAACACAAGAAGGCCGCCATCGACAAGAAGCGCGCCAAGCGCTGGACCAAGCTGGTCCGCGAGGTCATCGTCTCGGCGCGCCTCGGCGGCGGCGACCCGGACTTCAATCCCCGCCTGCGCAGCGCCATCAGCGACGCCAAGGACGACAACGTCCCGAACGACACCATCGATCGGGCCATCAAGAAGGGCACGGGCGAGCTCGAGGGGGAGAGCTTCGAGGAGATCTCCTACGAGGGCTACGCCCCCGGCGGCGTCGCCGTGATGGTGGAGGCCATGACCGACAACAGGAACCGCACCGTCTCCGAGCTGCGCCACCTGTTCTCGAAGTTCGGCGGGAACCTGGGGGAGAATGGCTGCGTGGCGTGGATGTTCGACCGGCGCGGCTACTTCGCCTTCGACCCGGACGCCATGAGTGAAGAGGAGCTCATGGAGCTCGCCCTCGAGCTCGGCGTCGACGACATCTCGACCGACGGCGGCGCCTACGAGATGTTCACCGCGGCGGAGGATTACAACCGGGTGCGCGACGAGCTGGAGGAGCGCGAGATCCACGCCGAGCTCCGGCAGCTCGCCATGATCCCCCAGACGACGGTGGAGGCGGGGGATCACATCGGCTCGGTGCTCAAGCTCCTGGACGCCATCGAAGACCACGACGACGTCCAGCACGTGTGGAGCAACTTCGAGGCCGACGAGGCCGCCCTCGAAGCCGCCGAGGCCGGCTAGACCGGACGACTCCTGGAATAACTCGGACGCGTGACCGTTGCTCATCCTCGGACTGGACCCAGGGAGCCTGCACACCGGCTTCGGCTTCATCGAGAAGCGGGGGTCGGAGCTGACGGCCAGGGAGTGGGGACGGATCTCCACCTCCCGGAAGATGAAGGTGCCGCAGCGGCTGGCTCACCTGGGCGGTCTGCTGGACCAGGTCCTGGACCGCGAGCGTCCGGACGTGGTCGTCCTGGAGACGCCGTTCCACGGCATGAACAGCCGCTCGCTGATCGTCCTCGCCCAGGCTCGCGGAGTCTTGCTCGCCCGGGCGGCGGAGCGGGAGCTGGAGATCGTGGAGTACTCGCCGGCCGAGGTCAAGTCCTCGGTCACCGGCAACGGACGCGCCGACAAGCAGCAGGTGGCGCGGATGGTCCGGATGATGCTGAATCTCGAAGACGACCTGTCCGAAGACACCAGCGACGCCCTCGCGGTCGCGATCTGCTGTGCGCAGAGGTACCGGCTGGACAGGCTGACAGAGTCGCTATGCTAACATCCGCTCCGACTCGCCGGCTTGATATGGGGCCGCCGTGCCTCCGTCGCGCGTTGCTGCGGCCCCGGGTTGTCGGCACGACACGCTCACTGACAGTCGGCGATCCCGCCCTGGAAGCGAAGCAAGGGAACTCAGCTCACTTCGGGTGAGTCCAAACCATGCAGAGGAGGAAACCGTGGGAGAATTCGGCGGAACACTAGTGGAGGTTCTGGAGATCGGCGGAGTCGTGATGTGGGCTCTGCTCGTCTTCTCGATCGTCGCCCTGGCGTTCGCCATCGAGCGGGCCATCGCGTTGCGCCGCGCCAAGATCAACGTCAACGAGTTTCTGGCGAAGATCCGGAAGGCCCTGATCGTCAACCGCTCGGTGCGTGACGCCATCAAGATCTGCGAGCAGTACCGTGGTCCCGTCGCCTCGATCATGAAGGCGGGGCTGCTCAAGTACGGGCATCCCAAGGACGAGATCGAGAAGACCATCGAGAACGCCGCCCTGTACGAGATGGGCCGCCTGGAGCGCGGGCTGACCGTGCTCGCGACCATCGCCAACGTGGCGCCGCTCCTCGGCTTCCTCGGCACCGTCATGGGCATGATCTCCTCGTTCGACGCCCTCGCCGAGGCCGGCCTCTCGAACCCCGGTCTGGTGGCCGTCGGCATCAAGGAGGCCCTCTACACCACGGCCGGCGGTCTCGCCGTGGCCGTGCCGGTGCAGATCGTCTACAACTACTTCATGAGCCGGATCAACAAGTTCGTGCGGGACATCGAGACGGCCGCCAACATGCTGCTCGAGACCTTCACCGAGATGGAGAAGAGCGGCGTCACTCCCGAGCAGCCGGCCGAGGGCTCGTCCTCCGGCCAGAAGAGCTGAGGCGGGACCGCCGGTAGAACGGAGCCCGCGGGCTCCAGAAGACGAAAGGCAGCCAGATGGAGCTACACGCCAGCAAGGCCAGAGAGGCGGTCATCCCGACCGCGTCGATGGCGGACATCGCCTTCTTGCTGATCATCTTCTTCATGCTCACCATGACCTTCGAGGTCGACAAGACCCGGGTCACCCTGCCGGAGACGGTGGTCCGCATGGAGATCCCCAAGAAGGCCGCCTACATCTCGGTCAACGAGGCGGGGCAGATCAAGGTCTCGAGCGGTGAGGAGCTGAGCGTGCCGGTCTCCGGATCGGAGGACGTTCTCTCCTTCGCGGCCGGCGTGGTGGCCACGGATCCCGGCAAGGAGTTCGTGATCAAGGCCGACTCGGACGTGCCGTACCGGACCGTCGACGGCATCATCGACGCGCTCAAGCGCGCCAACGTCGAGGTCATCTACCTGCTGTCCCGCGCCGAAGCGCAGGAGGGGTCGTCATGAAGCTCTCACGAGACTCGAAGGTCAGCGACGAGATTCCGACCGCGTCGATGGCGGACATCGCCTTCTTGCTGATCATCTACTTCATGATCACCACCACCTTCGCCGCCACCCAGGGGCTCGACTTCCAGCTCCCGCAGGACCAGGACGAGACGCCCCAGGTGGAGAAGGAAGAGTCGGTGCTCATCGAGATCCAGTCGTCCGGCCAGTTGATCGTCGATTCGCAGCCGATGCAGCTCGGCGACGTGCTCGAGTACCTGAAGCCGAAGCTGGAGCGCAATCCCCTCAAGCCGGTGATCATCCGACCCGACCCGAGCGCTCCGTACGGGGAGATGGTGAACGTCTTCGACGAGCTGAGGCAAGCCGAGGACAAGATCGGGTTCCAGATCCGCAACATCTCGATCCCGACACAGCGCGAGATCGAGGCCTTCTGGTTCTAGCGCCCGAAGAGGAGAGTGCCCATGGCAGACGACACGAAGCGCAAGAAGTCGGTGGAGGCCCTCGAAGGGACCGACCTGCAGACGACGTTCGCCCTCGAGTACGAAGAGGACAAGAAGACGATGCGGATCGCGCTGGCGATCGCCATCGCGGTCCACGCCGTGTTCTTCTTCATCAAGATCCCCGAGTGGCGGACGGCCGAGGTCCAGGAGGCCGAGAAGCCGAAGATCTACGTCGTCCAGCAGGTCCGGTTCAAGCCGCCGCCGCCGAAGAAGCAGCAGGAGATCCCGAAGCCGAAGGCGAAGAAGGTCCCGATTCCGGACCCGACGCCCGACGAGCCGGAGCCGATCCGCCTGCCGGAGGAGATCGAGTCGGAGGTGGACCTGCCGGAGACCGACGTGATCTTCGACATCCCCGAAGGCCCGCCGCCCTCGCCCGAGCCGGAAGGACCGATCCAGGTGGGCGGCGACGTGGTACCGCCGGAGAAGACCTTCAACCCGCAGCCGCAGTACACGGAGATCGCCCGCAAGGCGCGTCTCCAGGGGGTGGTCATCGTCCAGGCGATCATCGACAAGCAGGGCACCGTCACCAACGTCAAGGTCCTGAAGGGTCTCGGCATGGGGCTCGATCAGGCGGCCGTCGAGGCGATCAAGAAGTGGAAGTTCGAGCCGGCCACGCTCAACGGCAAGCCGGTCGCCGTGTACTACAACCTGACGGTGAACTTCCGGCTTCAGTAGGAGATCCATGGCCTTTCAGGGGTCGCTCAAGGAGCTGCCGCTCCCCGACATCATTCAGCTCGTCTCCGTCTCCGGGAAAACGGGGGCGTTCACCCTGAAGAGTGGGGAGTCCGCCGGGGACATCTACCTCCGCAACGGGCAGATCGTCCACGCCGACGTGGGCGATCTGTCGGGCGAAGAGGCGGTCTACGAGCTCGCGATCTGGACCGAGGGGGACTTCGTGTTCACCCCCGGCAAGGAGACCGAGACCACCACGATCCAGAAGTCGAACACCAACCTCCTGATGGAGGCGGCCCGGCGGATCGACGAATGGCAGGTCCTGTCGAAGAAGATCCCGTCCACCAGCCTCGTGCCCGTGTTCACCACCGAGGTGGCCACCACGTCGGTCTCCTTCACGCCGGCCGAGTGGCGGCTCATCTGCAAGATCGACGAGCGCAGGACGATCGAAGAGATCGCGGCCGGTCTGGACACGAGCCCGTTCGACGTCTGCAAGCTGCTCTACGGCCTGATCACCTCCGGGCTGGTCGCGCTGCGCGAAGGACTGAACCAGGAAGAGCTGGAGCGCCTGCGCGAGATGTCCCGGGCCGAGCTCGTGTCGACCGCGGACTCGGTTCACCGCCACGCCCGGGAGCTCCTGGGGGACCACGACCGGGCGGCCGAGCTCGACTCGGTCTACCGGATGGCCAAGACCGAGATCGAGAACGGCCGCGAGATCGACGCGGTCCTCGACCTCATCCGCTCCGAGGAAAAGGTGGTCTCGGGGGCGCTCGGACCGAACCAGTCCAAGGCTCTCCTCGACCGGGTCGGCGCGCTTCTGCGCGGCGGCTGAGCCCTGGGGCGAGCAGCCGGCGACAGAGGCGCGATCGGAATTCCGGAGGCGGCTCTCTCGCTTGTAACCACGTGATGCTATCGGTCCCTCTCCCTCTCGTCGAAAGACCACGCGGGGCCGTTGCACCAGGAAAGGAGAGCGCGATGCGCACCACGATCACAGCATTGGTCCTCACCGTCCTCGCCCTCGTCGTGGCGGTCCCCGCGGACGCCGGCTGGGAAGAGGGCGTCGAGGCGTTCAAGGCCGGGAACTACAGTGTCGCCGCCAAGGAGTTCCAGTCCGTGGTGGAGTCCAGCCCCGAGTACGCCAACGGCCACTTCATGCTCGGGCAGGCCCTGTCCAAGCTCAACCGCAAGCAGGAGGCGCTCAACGGGTTCCGCAAGGCGTACGACCTGAACCCCAACAGCGTGCAGTTCCAGTTTGCGCTCGCCAATGCCTATCTCGCCGTGGAGCGCTACGGGGACGCGGCCCGGCTGTACCAGATGATCGACGCGTCCGGGCTGCCCCGGAACATGCAGCCCGCCTTCCACAAGAACAAGGCGCTCGCCCTGGGCAAGAGCGGCCGGAGTGACGAGGCGCTCGCGGCCCTGCGCGACACGGCCCGGTCGAGCCCCAACGACGCCGAGGCTCAGTACCACTACGGGATCGCCGCCTTCAACTCCGGCGACACCGACGCCGGGGCCGCCGCCCTGGAGCGCGCGGTGCGGCTGGACGCCAAGGAGACCTACCGGGAGGCGTACATCAAGGCCCTGATCCGCCAGGCCCGCGAGGGCCGCGGCAACAAGGTCTCCGCGTACGCCAAGGCGGTCGAGCAGGCCCGGGCTCTGGTGAGCTCGAGCCCCACCTACGACAACCTGCTGACCCTCGGCGAGGCGCAGCTCGGAGCCAAGCAGTACCAGGCCGCCGCGCAGACGTTCGGCCGGGCCGCCGACCAGAAGAGCGGTGACTGGCTGCCCCACTTCTACCGCAGCCAGGCCCTCACCTCGCTCCAGCAGTACGGGGAGGCGGAGGAGTCCTTGCGCCAGGCGCTCGCCGCCGACCCGTCGTCCAGCGACGAGAGGCGGGTCTATCGCCAGATCGGGTTCGTCAACGAGAAGCTGAAGAACTACGAGGAGGCGAAGACCGCCTACTCCCGCGCGGGCGACTCGGCGTCCGTCGAGCGCGTCCAGCAGAACCAGGAGATCGCCGAGGAGAACCGGCGCATCGAGGCCGAGAACCGGCGCATCGAAGAGATGCGCCGCGAGCGGGAGAAGCTCGAGCAGGAGCTCAAGGAGCTCGAAGAGGGCGGACCGCCGCCCGCGTTCTGAGCCGCCGGCAGGACGACTCGAAGACCCGAAGGGCCGCGGCCGCTCCGCCGCGGCCCTTTCCCGTTCGGGGGGCTGCAGGTACGGGCCGACCCGAGCTAGAATGCCCCTCGGCATGCTTCCCCGCCCCCTCGTCCTCTCCCTGCTCCTGGCCCTGTGCGTCCTGTGCGCCGGGGCCCCCGCCGCTGCGCTGCAGGACGGCCCGAGCGGAAGCCCCGAGCAGGAGGAGGCGGCGGAACGGTCCGAGCCGGCGGAGGCGGAGGCGCCGGAGCGGGAAGACGCCCCGTCCGGGGTGGTGATCGAGGAGGAGGATCGGACGTTGCTGCCGGAGCTCAACGTCTACTTCCCCGAGGGCGAGCTCGATCTCCGGGTCAATCGTCTGGTCCGGAAGGTCTTCGTCGAGGGCCAGGTGAAGTACAACTTCGTTGACGGCGACATCTCGGCGTTCCTGCGCTATCGCTACTACGGCTACAAGCGCACCTACCAGCTCAGCGTGTTCGACGAGGTCGAGTTCGAGGACATCGAGGAGTTCAGCAACGACTTCGACCGGACCCGGGGGGTCCTGCTGCTCACGCAGTGGCCCCAGTCCTTCCACCGCCGGGCGTTTCTCCTGACCGAGCTGGACCGGATCACCTCCAACAAGCGGGAGCTGTTCTTCGACACCGGCAAGACCAACCTGTTCATGCGCCTGGGGTACCAGATCGGAACGCCGAACGACGACCGCTCCAACGCCATCGTCGGCGAGGACCGGGCGCGGCTCGAGCGGCTCTTCACCGCCTTCCGGAAGATCGGGCCGGGCGACGCGGGCCTGACGGGCGCCCTCACCTGGGGAACGGACCTGGCCCTCGGCGACTTCGACTACACGAAGCTCGAGGTCGCCGGCATCAAGCGGTTCGAGCTTCCCCGGGGCGCCTTCCTGTTCGGGCGCGCGCACGCGGGGACCTTCCCGGACTTCGAGATCCTCGACCGGGACCTGGAAGAGGATCCGCGGCTGCCCTCGACCGGGCGCTTCTCGATTCCCAGGGAGGAGTTCTTCCGGCTCGACGGGCGGGACAACCTCAAGGGGCTGGACGAGCGGCTCCGCGGCACCGACGAGATCCACTTCACCGTCGAGACGCTGTTCCCCTGGTTCGTCGATCAGCGGCGCCGGTTCCTCAAGCTGGACTGGCGCAACTGGTACTGGGTGCTCTACGCCGGTACCGGCAACATCGGCTTCGACTCCGACATCTACACGGAGCTCGGGGACTACGTCTACGACGTCGGCGTGGGCATGGAGACCTCGTTCACCCTGAGGGAGTTCGAGTTCTTCCTCTCCGGCCTGGTGGCCGACTCGTTCAACACGGAGGAGGGGGGGGTGACGGCCCGCTTCTCGCTCAAGAGTTATCACTAGGGACGGTACCCCCTCACCCCGGCCCTCTCCC
This sequence comes from Acidobacteriota bacterium, assembly GCA_050050355.1. Classification (GTDB taxonomy): domain Bacteria; phylum Acidobacteriota; class Thermoanaerobaculia; order Multivoradales; family DATKCC01; genus JASFUJ01. Next base: position 3,615 of record JASFUJ010000004.1, on the reverse strand, counting down.
TGCGGGGGAGAGGGAGAGCAAGGAAGGTGTTTGCCAGAGGGGCGCCACCGCCCGGGTGCTCGAACCCTGGTCGGTTCGAGACGGAGCTTCGCTGGGGGGGCTGGGGTCCTGGCGGGCAGGCTCCCGGTGCGGGTCAGGCTTCGTCGACCGGGGGCTCGCCGAGGCTCTCGCCGCGGAGGGAGACCACGGCGCCGATCAGGCCGGCTCCGGCGCCGAGACCGACGAGCAGGGCCAGCTCCCGGAACCCGGGAGGGCTCGCGAGCGCCAGGGTTCCCACCAGCGAGCCGTCCATGCGCCCTCCCACCGTCCGGAACGCGAGCCACAGCCCGCCGGCCGCCGCCGCGCCGCCCAGCAGGCCCTGAAGCAGTCCCTCGACGTAGAACGGACCCCGGATGAAGAACTCGGTGGCTCCGACCAGGCGCATGATCGTGATCTCCTCCTCGTGGAGATAGGCGGTCAGCCGGATCACGCTGCCGATGGTGAACACCGCCGCGCCCAGGAGAACCGCGCCCAGGGCGAAGCCCAGCCCGCGTACCACCGTGACCGCCGCCCGGAGCTGGCCGATCCACTGGCGGTCGTCGTCGACCATCGAGACGCCGGGCGCCTCCCGCAGCCCGTCGACCCAGGAACGATACCGGCTCCCGGATGCGGCCTCGGGGACCACCCCGATCTCCACGGAGGCCGGGAGGGCGTCGGCGTCGCGCTCCAGGAGCTCCTCCAGCCCGGGGAAGATCTCCACGAACCGCTCCCGCGCCTCGTCGGCGGAGACCAGCTCGGTGCCGCGAACCCAGGGAAGCTCCGCCGCGGAGGAGGCCAGCTCCCGCATCCGGTCCGACCGGGCGGCGGCGTCCTCCGGGTCGAAGTACACCACCACGCGCACGTCCTGGCGGGCGCGTTCGGCCACGCCCGCCAGGTTCTCGCCGACCACGAAGAAGACGCCGCCGACGAACAGGCTGACGGTGATGGTGGTCACCGCCACGAAGCTCACCTTCCAGCTCCGGACCAGGTTGATCCAGGCCTCCCGGAAGAAGTAGACGATCGCGCGGCGGAAGGTCACGGCGCCTCCGGAAGCCCGGCCTCTCCGGTCCGGCCCCCGGCGGCCGGATCGTCGGCGGGGTGCTCGGCGGCGTCCGGGATCCCCGAGATCTCGGGCGGCGCCGTGCCCACGACCTCCTCGTCGCCCAGGAGGCGGCCGCCGTCGAGCGTCAGCACCCGACCGCCGACCCGCTCGATGGTGGCGCGGTCGTGGGTCGCGAGCAGGACCGTCGTCCCCCGGCGGTTGATCTCCAGGAACAGGCGGACGATCTCCCAGGACAGGTCCGGGTCCAGGTTCCCCGTGGGCTCATCGGCGATCAGGATCTCGGGCTGCTGGACGACCGCCCGGGCGATGGCCACCCGTTGCTGCTCGCCGCCCGAGAGCTGCGGGGGGAAGGCGTTCATGCGGTGGGCGAGGCCGACCCGGCGCAGCGCCCGGTACGCCGCCCGCTTCTGCTCTTCCCGGTCCGCGCCCAGGATGCGGGGCAGGTAGCAGACGTTCTCGAAGACGGTCTTGCGGTCGATCAGCCGGAAGTTCTGAAACACGACCCCGAGGGTACGGCGCAGGTAGGGGATCTTGTTGCGGGGCAGGGAGGAGACGTTGCGCCCGTTCACCAGGATGCGTCCGGCCGTCGGAACCTCCCCGCGGTAGATCAGCCGCAGGAGCGTGGTCTTCCCGGCGCCGCTGGCGCCGGTCAGGAAGGCGAACTCGGCGCGGAGCACGGAGAAGCTCACGTCGTCCAGGGCGACCTGGCCCCCCGGATAGCGCTTGACCACGTGGAAGAACTGGATCATCGGAGGATCGGAACGGTCGGAGGGTCGAGGCTCGAGGTCAGGACGGTGCCACCGGGTCCGTCCGGTGCGCCGCGTCGAGGGCCGAGCGCAAGAGCGCGCGGACCCGGCGCGGGTCCGCGCGCCCGCCGGAGCGGCGCATCACCCGACCGACGAAGAATCCGAGGAGCGCGCTCTTGCCGGCCGCGTAGCGCTCCACCTCGTCCGGATGGGCGGCGACGACGGCGTCCACCCATTCGGCCAGGCGTGCGTCGTCCTGGATCTGGGCCAGCCCCAGCCGGTCGACCGCGGCCGACGGGGCTTCCCCGGTTCCCCAGACGGCGCTCAGCAGGTCCTTGGCCGCGGAGTGGGAGACGGTGCCGTCGGCCACGAGGCCGGACAGCTCGGCGAGATCCTCCGGCGGCAGTGCCTCCCGCAGCGGGGAGTGCGCTCCGGCCCGGCCGTCCAGCTCGATGCCGCGCTCGCCCAGCTCCCGGAGCACCTCGGTCCGCACCCAGTCGGCCACGGCCTTGGCGTCGTCCGCCGCGGTCCCGCCGGATCGCCGGCGCGCCGCGACGGCGCGCTCGAAGTAGTCCGCCAGCTCGCGGGACGCGGTCAGCACCGACGCCTCGTCCGGCGGCAGCCCGTGCTCTCTCGCCAGCCGGTCCCTGCGGCGCCAGGGGAGCTCGGGGAGCTCGGCCGCGATCGCGTCCCGGCGGCGCGCGTCGACGCAGAGCGGCGGCAGGTCGGGCTCCGGGAAGTACCGGTAGTCGGCGGTCCGTTCCTTGCTCCGCACGGGGAAGGTGACGCCGTGCGCCGGATCGAACCCCCGGGTCTCGGCCGCGACGGCCGCGCCGTCCGCCACCGTGCGGCCCTGGCGCTCGATCTCGTGCTCCAGGGACCGTGCCAGGTGGCGGAAGGAGTTGAGGTTCTTGATCTCCACCTTGGTGCCGAGGGCCTCGTCACCCGGCGTCCGGACGGAGAGGTTGGCGTCGCACCGGAGGCTGCCCTCTTCCATCGAGGCGTCGCTCACCTCCAGGTAGCGCAGCAGGCGGTGGAGGGTCCCGAGGAGGTCGCGGGCCTCGCCGGGGGTGCGGAGCTCGGGGCGGGTGACGATCTCCACCAGGGGGACGCCGCAGCGATTGAAGTCGACGAGGGTGCTGCCGCCGGCGTCTCCGGCCGCCTCCGAAGCCGTCCGGTGGACCAGCCTGCCGGCGTCCTCCTCCAGGTGCAGGCGCACCAGACCGATCGCGCGGCGCCCGAGGGGGATCGATCCGCCGGTGGCGAGGGGGTGGTCGTACTGGGTGATCTGGTAGCCCTTGGGGAGGTCCGGGTAGAAGTAGCTCTTGCGGGCGAACCGGGACCGTTCGTGGACCGTGGCGCCGAGGGCGGCCGCCAGGCGCACGGCGAGGTCCACGGCGCGGTGGTTGGGAGTGGGGAGGGCGCCGGGGTAGCCGAGGCAGATGGGGCAGGTGAGGGTGTTCGGCGGAGCGCCGTAGCGGTTGGGGCAGCGGCAGAACATCTTGGTGGCGGTGGCGAGCTGGACGTGGACCTCGAGCCCGATCACCGCCTCGAGGGCGCCGTCCGGAGCCGTGCGCGCCTCGTCTGCCGATCGACCCGAAGCCATGATCAAACAAGTCTAACCCACGCCCCCTTGCGGAAATCTCCGACTACAATCCCCGGGATGCCCCGTTCCGATGTCCGCATCGTGTCCCCTCCCCCCGTCCACGGCCCCGTCCTCCGCGGGGGGTACCCGGTCTGGAGCGCCTCCCACGGTGCCGTGGAGGTCCGGTTCGCCGGTCGTGGGAC
>JASFUJ010000003.1:0-17820 GCA_050050355.1 Acidobacteriota bacterium | reverse complement strand
GCGCTCATCGTCGGGAGTCTACCTTGGAGCCGCCCCGCAAGAACCTCGACAATCCCTCCTCGGGCCACCCCGGGAGCTCCACGCCGAACCGTCGCCGGGCGACCTCCGGCACCGGCATGGGCCGCTCGACGAACCGGTCGTGGAACGCCTGGAGCCCGGATCCCTCCGCCGGAGAGGGGCCCCGGCCGGTGACCCGGCGGCGCAGCGCCAGCACCTGCACGGCTCCCACGTAATACGCGGCCTTCAGCCCCGGCTCCTCGAGATGTCTCCGGACCTCCTCGCGGGCCAGCTCCGGGCTCAGGAGGAGCTCGCGGGCGAGGATCCCCTCCGCCTCGGCCGTCGACAGCGCCGCCGTGTGGAGCAGAGGATCGAGCCGCGCCCGGGTCGCGCGCAGCAGCAGGTTGCGCCAGGCTCCCAGCTCCCGCTCCGGCTCTCCGTCGTAGTAGCCGGCCTCGAGCATGACCAGCTCGGCGTACTGGGCCCATCCCTCGTGGAAGAAGCGGTTCTTGAAGTGCTCGGCGGCCAGCGCGCGGACCTCGGGGGTCTCCTCCCGGGAGCGGCCGGCGGCCGCGCGCTGGCGCAGGAACGCCGCGTGATGGCCGGGGAAGGTCTCGTGGATCGCCAGCGGGGGCACGCAGACCGCGCAGTGGTCGAGCAGACGCGGCGCCCCGCCGGCGCTCCGGGTGGCGGCCACCACCCGGTAGCCGAGGTAGGCGGTCAGCGGGTACCGCTCGGGCCGGGGCAGCTCCGCCGTGTCGACGACCTCGAGCGGAGCCTCCGGCAGCGTCATCAGGTTCCGTTCGACGACGAACCGCCGTGCCCTCCGCGACTCCCGCCGGTAGGCGTCCAGGACCTCTCGCCGGCTCGCGGGATGGTCTTCCCGGAGCCGGCCGAACACCGCCCGCCAGGAGCTTCCCGGCGCGATCCGGTCCGCCAGCTCGTCGAGCCGGGCTTCGATCCGGAGGGCGTCCCGCTCCGCCGCGGCGGCGAGCTCCGACGGCGAGAGATCCACCTCCGCCCGCTCCCGGAGATGGGCGGCGTAGGCCTCCGCGCCCACCGGCGGAGGGAGCGGAGGCGGCGGAGCCGGGGCGGGCCCGCCGCACCCCAGGCACCAGGCGGCCACCACCAGCAAGGCTCGGCGTAGGGCCGGGGCTCGTCCCCGTCCTCCCACGCGCCTCATTGCAGCAGGGCGAACGTCACCGTCGCCTTCGCCACCGGCCGTCCGTCCTGCGTCACCGTGCCCTCCGCCACCGCCAGCCGTCCTCCGCGCCGGATCAGCTTCCCCCGGCTCTCCAGGCGTCCGGGGCGCGCCCGGGAGAGGAGGTTGAGCGACACCTGCGCCGGCACCACCGAGGCGCCCACGCTCTCCGCCGCGGCCACCTCCGCCAGGGTCGCCAGCACCGCGAAGTGCACGGTTCCGGGGATCACCTCGTGCTCCGGGCGGGTCTCGAGCACGACGCTCTCCCCGTCGTCACCCCGCTGCAGACCGATCTCTGTGTTGAACCCAGCCATGGGGGGAGGATTCTAGCCTCCACCCCGGGCGGCGCGGGGCGGCGGCGCCGGCACCTCGAGCCGCGCCTCCGGCAGGAACGAGCTCAGGAGCTCCCGGACCTGGAGGCCCGAGCCCTCGACCACCAGGCGCCGCGCGGTCTGGAGGGCGTCGGCGACCCGCTCCGGTGGATAGGGGGAGAGCCGGCCGATGAGGATCTTCGGATGCCGGGTCGCGGCGAGCTGCTCGCCGTCCAGCCCCAGCTCCTCGAACAGCTTCTCTCCCGCCCGCGGACCGGTGAACTCGATCTCCACGTCCTTGTGCGGGACGAAGCCCGACAGCCGGATCATCTCTTCGGCGAGCGACAGGATGGAGACCGGCTCCCCCATGTCCAGGACGAAGATCTCGCCGCCGCGGCCCATCGCCCCGGCCTGGATCACGAGCTGGGCGGCCTCGGGGATGGTCATGAAGTAGCGGCGCATGTCCGGGTGGGTGACCGTGACCGGCCCGCCCCGGGCGATCTGGTCCCGGAAGATCCGGATCACCGAGCCGGCCGAGCCGAGCACGTTGCCGAAGCGGACCGCCTCGAAGCGGGTCTGCGGGTAGCGGCGGTCGGCGTCCTGGACCACCAGCTCCGCCATCCGCTTGGACGCTCCCATCACCGAGCTCGGACGCACCGCCTTGTCGGTGGAGATCAGGACGAACGAACCCACGCCCCGCTCCCCGGCCACGCGGGCCAAGGTCTCGGTGCCGAGGACGTTGTTGCGGAGCGCCTCGGTCGGGCTCGCCTCCATGAGCGGTACGTGCTTGTGGGCGGCGGCGTGGAAGATGACGTCCGGCACCCCCTCCCGGAACAGGGCCCGGAGCCGGTGCTCGTCGATCACGTCGCCCACGAGGGGCACGACCCGGAGCTCGGGCCAGAGGTTGCGGAGCTCCCGGTCGACGTCGAACAGGGCGGACTCGGCCCGTTCGAGCAGCAACAGGTGGGAGGGGCGGAAGCGCGCGATCTGCCGGGCCAGCTCCGAGCCGATCGAGCCGGCGGCGCCGGTGACCATCACCCGGCGCCCGGAGAGGAATCGGCCCAGGTCGTTTTCGTCCAGGCGGACCGGGTCGCGCCCCAGGAGGTCCTCCATGGCGATGTCGCGGAACCGGCTGATCGCGACCTTGCCCTGGAGCACCTCGTAGAGCCCCGGGATCGTCCGGACCCGGAGCCGGCTCCGCTCGCAGGCCTCCACGACCTTCCGGATCGTCTCCGGCGGCGCCTCGGCGATCGTCACCACCACCTGGTCCACCTCGAGCTCGCGGGCCAGCCGGGGCAGGTCGCGGCAGGTCCCGAGCACCCGGACGCCGTGGATCACGGTGCCCTGCTTCAAGGGGTCGTCGTCGACGAAGCCGACCACGTCGAGGTCCGTGTCCCCCCGGTTCGCGATCTCCCGGACCGAGAGCACCCCCGCGCGGCCGGCGCCGATCAGCAGGGTGCGCTTGAGCCGACGCTCGGCCCGGGTGCTCGCCCGGCTCTTGCGCGCGCGGCTGTCCCGCTCGAAGCGTTCGTAGATCACCCGTCGCACCACCCGCAGGCCGACGAGGCTGCCGAACGCGAGCACGCCGTCCATGACGATCACCGAGATCGGAACCCGCCAGTCCTGGTGCTCGTCCGGCAGGCCGAACCGGAGCATCAGCAGCGGGACGGACCAGATCGCCACCGCGCGGGCGAACGCACCCAGCTCGTTCAGGCCGATGTAGCGCCACACGAAGGAGTAGATCCCGGTCAACACCAGCACGGCGAACTGGACGAGCACGACCAGTGGAACCTGGATGAGGGCCTGGTCCCAGCGCAGCTCCGGGACGGAGAAGTCGAACCGGAGCAGGTAGGCGAACAGGAAGCAGGCCGTGAGCGCACACAGGTCGAGCAGGAACTGGGTCCTGCGCTGCAGGGTGAAGGCCCAGAGCGGGCGATGGGGTGCGGCCCGAGGACGGGGGGACGGTGATGCGCTCATGGCGATGAGACTCTCGGGCGGAGTCTAGCAAGTCTGCTGCGCCGTCCTGCAAATACCCTCTCCTCGCCGGAGACAGGGTCGGAGCGAGGGCCGTGAAGATCGGCGGCTGGCCGCCTCACCTCGGAGGCAGCTCGAGCGTCGCGAACGTGCGGGTCGGGTCCGCGCTCTCGCCGAGGGGGCGGCCCTCGTGCTCGACCCAGGCGTGGGCCTCCAGCCCGTCCTCTCCGGTCTGAACCCCGATCCTCAGCGCGCTCGGGATGCCCCGCCGGGCCAGGAGCGTCTGGAGGACCAGGGACCGCGGCAGACACCGCATGGGGTACAGGTGATGACGCGCCGCGGCGGTGACCGTCCAGCCCAGGGCCTCGGCCTCGGTCCCGACCCCGACCCCGACCCCATCAGCGGCGCCCGTCCCGCGCGGCCGGGGCGCCCGCCCCAGCCGCCGCAGCACGCGGCGCACGGCGGCGAAGCCCACCGTGCGCAGACCGAGGTCGACCGCGAGGAGCCAGGCGGCGGCCCGCAGGAGATCCAGGCGCCGCCTCCACGGCAGGCGCAGGAACCGCCGGATCTCGTGCAGCCCGATGGAGAGGAACGGAAGGCGGGAGGTCATCGTCGTCGCTCGCGGATCATTCTGCCACGGGCTCAGCCGGTCCGCTCGACGCCGGCCCGGTCGGCGAGGGCTTCGAAGCGGTCGCGTGCCGTCTGCAGCCGCCGCGTCCGTCCGTCCTCTTCCCGTTCGAGGGCGGCCAGCGCCTCGAGGCCGAGGCGACAGTAGTGGGCGGCGGTGGGGGTCGCGCGCACCCGCAGAGCGTCCCGCACCGCCTGTTCCAGGTGGATCACCGCCCGCGCCCAGGAGCGGCCGTGGAAGTAGTGGAAGGCCAGGACCTCGGGGCGGGAGGTGGAGGACCCGGTCCGCGTCCGGAGCTCGAGCGTCTCGGCCACCTTGCGATGGAGCACCGCGCGGCGCTCCGGATCGAGACCGCGGTAGACGATCTGCCGCAGGGCCGGGTGAGAGAACTCGAAGATGCTCCGCCCCGGACCCGTGGACCACAGGCTGACGTCCCGTTCCTTGCGGCTGTCGGCCCAGTAGCCGAGGCGCAGGCGGCCCATCCAGCGTTCCAGGAGCAGTCGGATGCCGGTCTCCACCACCGCTCCGTGCTCCTGGTCCGCCTCCTCCAGCAGGCCGGCGTCGAACTCGGGGCCGGCCACCGAGGCCAGGGTGAACAGGCGCCGCGTCGACGTGGGCAGATCCGAGAGCCGGAACTGGACGATCTCTTCCAGGTCGGCCGGGAGGCGGTCGGGCGCCGGCGGGTCCTTCAGCGACCAGGTGCCGTCGTAGTGCTCCACCAGGTGGTGCTCGTCCCAGAGCAGGTTGATGAGCTCGGTCGCCGCGAGCGGCAGCCCGTGGCAGCGGTGCAGGAGCCCGGCCAGCTCCCGCCGGCGATCGGTGACCAGCGCCGCTGCCACGTCTTCGACCGCCTCCCGCGTCAGACGGCCCAGAGCGATCGTTTCGATCCCTTCGAGGGTGGGAGCTGCCGGAAGGGGCTCCCCGGACCGGTCCGCCCGGGCGGGGTTCCAGGCGGCCAGGAGCCAGACCTGCACGTGCGCAAGGCGGGTGTGGAGGAACTCGAGGAGCTCGAGGCTGGAGGGATCGGCGGCGTGGAGGTCGTCCAGGAAGAGGATCACCGGCTCGCCGGCGTGCCCACCCTCTTCGCCGGCTTCGCGCCGCTCGGAGGGGGACGGCGTTCCGAGGGCGCCGAAGGCCTGGGCCACGGCTTCGAACAGGTCTTCGCGGCGCCGGTCGGCGGGGGTTTCCGGAGCGTGGTCGGGACCGGTCAGGAGCTCCTCGAGGCCCGGGGAGAGGAGCGCGAGCGCGGAGAGGGTGGGCCGGGGGAGGGCGGCGAGCAGCCGCTCGGAGGCGTCGACCTCGTGGGTCACGGCGTCCTCGAGGGCTTCGACGAATCCGTGGTAGGGAATGGACGGGGCGAACTCGTGGTACCGGCCCTGGAGGATCAGGGCCGGACGGTCGCGGGTGATCTCGTGGAGGAAGGTCTTGATCAGGCGGGTCTTGCCGATTCCCGACTCGCCCGTGACCAGCGTCAGGCGTCCCCGGCCGCCTTCGACCGTGGACCAGATCTCGCGCAGCCTGGCGATTGCGGCATCCCTGCCCGCCAGCGGAACGATCGGCCCCACCGGTTCGGCCTGGTCGCGGACCGTCGGGGAGGGGATCTCCTCGGCCAGGATCGCCCGGTATTCGGCGGTGGTCTCTTCCACCGGCTCGACGCCGAGCTCCTCGGCCAGCAGGCGCTCGAGCTCCCGGTACTCGGCGATGGCCCGGCTGCGGCGTCCCGAGTACGCGTGGAGTCTCATGAGCTGGCGCCGGGCCGTCTCGGAGAGGGGGTCGATCCTGGTCAGGCGGCGGCCGTACTCGACCCCGAGCGAGTAGGTCCCCCTCTCCAGGTGGTGCTCCATCAGGGTGAGCAGGGCCCCGATCGCGCCCTCGCGCAGCCGCTCCTGCTCGGCGATCAGCCACTCTTCGAGCTCCAGGGCCTCGTCCACGTGGAACCCGGCGAGCAGATCGCCGGCATAGAGCCGGGCCGCCGCGGCCAGCTCTCCGGTCCGCTGCTGCGCGGCCGCCGTGCGGGCCGCCTCCAGGTGCCTCTCGAACGCCTCCACGTCCAGCCAGAGGCGGGGATCGTCGTTCAGGAGGATCTCCTGGCGCGAGACCTCGATCGGCCCCTCGCCGCCGCTCGCCTGGTCGAGGATCCGGCGCAGGTTGTAGATCGCCTGCCGGAGGTTCCTGCGGGCGCGCTCGTCGCTCTCCTCCGGCCACAGGAGCGGCGCCAGGTGGTCCCGCCGGAAGCTCCGGCCCCGACCCACCGCCAGGTAGGCGAGGAGCGCGCGGACCTTCTGCGATTCGAACCCGCCGACGGTCGTGCTCCCCCGGGAGACCCGAAAGCCTCCCAGGAGACGGACCTCGACACGGCTGTCGGTCATGGCGTTCACGTCCGCGGCGCTCTCCGGGGCACGCCGTGGAAGCTCCTCCAGCGGCGGTTCCACTGACGTTTCGCTGACGATCATAGCGAAACCTGAGAAGGAAGGGCCTTCGAGGAGGCCACGCACCGACTGGAGGAACCCCATGAACGAGCGCGAATCCCCGGCGGAGACCGGATCGATCGAACGGTACACCGGGTCCTTCCTGGTGCGGGTGTGGCGGGAGCCGAGCCACGAGGGAGCCGGGCTCGGACCGATCCGGTGCTTCGTCCGGGACCTGCGCAGCGGCCGCGAGGAGCACCTCGGAGAGCCTTCGGAGCTGCTGCCCCGGCTGGTCGCCGTGATCGACGAACCGGCGGCAGCCGAGGCGCCGTCCGGCGATCGGCGCCGCACGACGCCGCTCGAGGCCGCGCACTGACGTTTGGCTGACGAACGTCCCGCAGAGTCACTACTGCAGCGGGCGTGACGGACCCCCCGGATCCGCGGACCGCATGTCCCGTCGGGACGGCCCCAGCGGGTGAAGCCGGGTGAACGCGAAGGAGACCGAAAATGACCCACGAGAGCATGGTTCGTAGACTGTTGAGCTCCACCCTCCTGGTGCTGCTGTTCGCGGCTCCGGCGTTCGCCGAGAGCCCGGAGGCCCTGCGCCAGATCGACCGGCAACTGGTGGAGTGGCTCGAGCAGCTCGACGCCCAGGCGGACACGGCGTGGCTCTCCCGGAGCTCGGTCCGCCTTCCCGTTCAGGACGAAGCTCAGCTCGGCACCCGGCAGGGAGCGGGTGACTACACCTGCCTGCCCACCTGCCAGGAGAACGACGGCCAGTTCCTGTCGATCGCCGGGGAGGACCTCCAGACCCTCGCCGACGACGCCGTCCTGCTGCGCATCCTGGTGCCCGCCGGCGAGACCACGGTCGAGCTCGGCGTGTTCGACGGCGACTCGGGCGGAACCTGGGACCTGATCCCCGCCGGCGCGTCGGTCGGCGTGCCCCTGGCGTACCGGCTCGTGGCCGACGGCGACGGGGACGGCATGGGGCCCACCGCCTGGCAGGTGAACGGCTCCACGCTCTCGGACAACGCCTGGGACGACTTCATGGTCGCCACCACGCCGGACGCGATGACGCCGGCGGGCAACTTCCGTTACCTGCTGGTGGTGGAGTCCACCAACTTCGGCGTGCCCATGAACTGGTCCAACTTCAAGGTCCGCACCAGCGGCGTCCTGACCACCTCGGTGGCCATCACCCCGGTGGCGTTCGCGTTCACCGGCCCCCTGTTCTCGGGCCTGGAGGGGTTCATCCTCTACCCGAACGCGTCCATGGGCGACTTCACCACCACCACCTACGACGGCACCTGGAGCTTCTTCCTGGACGTCTTCTCCACCCCCACGCGCCTCGAGCTCTGGGACGGGGACTTCGACCGCGGGGCCAAGAACGTGCCCTCGACGTACGACACGGACGACATGGACACCCCGGGGGCTCCCTTCATGCCGGACTGGGCGGTCGCCACCTCGGCGCGGCCGGAAGGGGTGGCGTTCGTCACCACCTGCGGCTCCGAATCCTCCGCGACCGGCTGCCCGGCGGACGACCGGGCGCCCAACGCCATCCACCGCCGCTCGCCGAGCGTGGAGTTCAGCGTGATCACGCCGGGCGGCCAGGTGTTCGCCGACCCGAACCCCTCCGGCAACCGGGAGTGGGAGCAGTTCATGATCTCCACCGACCCGTTCGATCCGACCCTCATGGACCACACGGTGGCCGAGCTGGAGCCGGGGATCTACGAGGTGCGTGCCGAGGGCGTGGACCTGGCCAACCTCAACTCCTGGCGCTTCTTCCACGCGGTCCTCGGGGTCTGTCCGGACGGCACGCCGTGCAAGCCGGTTCCGCGCCCGCTGCTCATCGGGGACTTCGTCTGGCTCGACGGCAACCGGGATGGCGTCCAGGATCCGGGGGAGCCCGGGATCGCCGGCGTCATCGTCCAGCTCGTCGACGACCAGGGCAACGTCCTCGCGACCACCACCACCGACGGCAACGGCTGGTACGAGTTCGGCGTCGAGGACGGGACCTGGACGGTCGTCGTGGCGCCCGAGAGCTTCGCGCCGGGCGGTGCGCTCGCCGGGGCGACCTCGACCATCGGCACCGACCTGCTGACCCGGACGGTGGTGGACGCCAACGACCTGACCTACGACCTGCCCTACGCCTACCCGGTGGCGGAAGGGACCGGCACGCCGGGGTACTGGAAGAACCATCCGGACGCCTGGCCGGTGGACGAGATCACCGTCGGCGGCGTGACCTACACCAGGGACGAGGCGATCGCGCTGCTGGGGACCCCCGGCCGGGGCGACAAGACCTACGACATGTTCCGGGCGCTGGTCCCGGCGATGCTGAACGTCCTCTCCGGGAACGACGCGAGCTGTATCGCCGACACCATCGCGGCCGCGGACGCGTGGCTCACCGCGTATCCGCTGGGCAGCGGGGTCAAGGGCAAGCTCTGGAACACGAGCGGTGGCGAGGCGCTGCATACCACCCTCGACGAGTACAACAACGGTCTCCTGTGTGCTCCCTCTCGCGGTTGAGCAGGGGTTGAGCCTCCGCACACGGGTGTGAGCTCCCGGAGGCCGGTCCGGGCCGATCTCGGCCCGGACCGGCCCGGCTTTTTTCCGGGATCGTGTGACACGATGGATCCGACCATGAGGCCGGCGCGAACGACTCCGGTACCGCTGGATGCGCGGGTCACCGTCCCCGGGGACGTGGTGTTCCGCGAGCTGGACGGCGAGGCGGTCGTCCTGCAGGTGGAGACCGGCCGATACTTCGGCCTGGACCCGGTCGCCACCCGCATGTGGACGGCCCTGAACGACTCCGGCACCGTCGGCGGCGCGCTCGAGATTCTGTTCGCCGAGTACGACACGACGCGTCAACGGCTTCGCCACGACCTGGAACGGCTCCTGCTCGCCCTCGCCGAGCGCCGCCTGATCCGCCTCGAGGAGGCTCGGTCCCGTTGACGGTCGGAGGGCTGTGCGGGGTCGCTCGCTTCGGCGAGCCGCGAGCCGCGGGGGACCGGCGACCGCCGGAACACCGCCTTCGGCCGATGATCGAGGCGGCCGCGTGGCGCTCCGACCCCCGGAGCGTCCGATGCCACGGGGACGGACCGGCCGCGTGCGCCGCCCTCGGAGGCGCCTCGCTGGCGATCGCACCGGACCTGTTCGTGGTGGCCGACGCCCGCCTGGTGCGCCGGTCCCAACTTCGTTCCGCGCTCGCCGCCGGGTCGGTCTCGGTTTTCCCGGAGGACGCCGAGCCCCGCCGGCCGAGCGACGCGGAGTTGATCCTGGCCGCCTACCGGGCCTGGGGGACCGACTGCCCCGACCGGCTCCTGGGCGAGTTCGCCTTCGCCCTGTGGGACGCGCGGCGCGGCAGCCTGTTCTGCGCCCGGGACCCGGTGGGGGCCCGCCCACTGCACCACGGCCGGGGGGCCGGCGGCGCGCTGCTCGTCGCCTCGGACGCCGGACAGATCCTCGCCGCCGGGGTTCCGGGCGCCCTCGACGGCTTCTTCCTCGTCGACTTCCTGAGCGGCAACTTCCGCGAGCCGGCGCGCAGCCCCTACGCGGCGATCCGCCGGCTGCCGCCGGGGCACTGCCTCGAAGCGGACCGGAACGGGATCCGGGGGTGGCGCTACTGGAGGCCGGAGCGGGGCACCAGCCTGGGCCCGCTGCCGGAGCCCGGGGCCTCGGGGGCCGCCGCCGAGCGGGACTGGGTGCGGGCGTTCCGGGAGCTGCTGGAGACGGTCACGATCGACCATCTGGCGGACGCCGGGGAGGCGGCGGCGCTGATGACCAGCGGCGGCGTCGACTCCTCGACCGTGGCGGCCTTCGCCCAGGCGCTCCACGACGGGGGCCGGATCCGCCCCCGGCCGGTCGCCGTCATCGACGTCTTCGAGCGGCTCCGTGAGTGCGACGAGTCGGAGCACAGCGCGGTCCTGGTGGAGGAGACGGGGCTCGCCGCCGAGCGGATCGTGGCCGACGACCTGTCCGACCTCTGCCCGGACCCTTCCTGGACCGGGCCGGTGGACAGTCCGTTCTGCGTGCCGGGCGAGCTGGCGGGGGAGGCGCTGGAGCGGGCGATCGCCCGGGGGGCCGGCGTCGTCACGACCGGGTTCGGTGGCGACAGCCTGTTCGACGCCGCCCGCCTCCAGGTCTTCGACCACGTGCGGCGCGGCCGGCTCCACCGGGCCTGGCCGTGGATCGCCGGCGCCCGCGCATGGAGCGGCTCCTGGCCGCGCGCGGCGGCCGCGGTGCTCCTGCCCCCGCTCCTGACCCACCGGGGCCGCCGACGGCTCGATCGCCGGCTGGGTCGTCACCGGCACTGGCAGGCGCCCCCGTTCCTGCTTCCGGACGCCCGCCGGCTGGCGGAGGAGCGCCTGACCGGAGCGCATCGGGCAAACCGCCCGGGGCGCCCCGGCGCCCTCCGGAGCTTCGCCCGCCTCCGGCAGTACGAGCACATCGTGGGCCTCGCCCAGCAGGGGCCGGCGATCGAGCACTGGACGGTCCACGCCGCCCGGCGCGGGATCGAGGCCCGGTTTCCGTTGCTCGACCGGCGACTGGCGGAGCTGGCGCTGGCAGCGCCGCTGGAGCTCGAAGCCCGTCCCGGACCCGGAGGCTCCAAGTGGCTCCTGCGCGAGGCGGGCGCCGGCGTCGTGCCGGAGGCGATCCGCCGCCGCACCGACAAGGGGGGGTGGGGCGCCCACCTGCGGGACACCCTGTGCAGGCGGCTCGCCCCATCGTTCGCCCACCGCTTCGACGGGTCGAGCCGGCTCGCGGCGCTGGGGTTGGTCGACGACCGGGCCGTGCTGGACGGGCTGGCGGCTCTCTGCGACGGACCGCCGGGCTCGCGCCGGACGGTGAACGGCCATCAGGTGGCCTTCGTCCATCTGCTCGAGTGGTGGTTGCGGGAGAGATCGTCGGAATCGTCCACCGTACGCTTCGAGGCCCTGGACGCCTGGGAGCGGGACATGGTGGTATGATGCCGGCGCTGATCATTGGATGACGTGGAGCCTCGCCACACCCCGGGGTTCGAGCCGGGGTTTCCGAGGCTCCACGCGACGACGGAGACGGCTCATGCAAGCTGACGGCGATCGAATGGAGCGCAAGGGTCCGGAGGCCCTCGCCAAGAAACCCTACTCGTCCCCCCGGATCGAGGATTACGGCTCCGTGGTCGAGCTCACCGGTACCGGTTCGGGGGCGATCGACGACGGGGGCGGCCCGTTCGCGTTCTCCGGTGCCGCCGGGTGACCACACGATCGGCGACCCTTCGCGGGTGCGCCGGATCGACTACCCCGGGGCGGAGCGGCTCGCCCTCCGCCTGAGCTCCGCGCTTCGCGACCAGCTCGGTCCCGAGCTGTCGACCCTGCCGTTCGTCCCGATCCCCCGGGGCGGTCTCTTCGTCCTGGGCATGCTGAGCTACGCCCTCGACCTCTCCCCGTCCCAGATCCGGACTCTCGACGCCCCGGCGACCGGTCCCTCGGCCGGGTCGGGCGTGGTCCTGGTGGACGACTGCGCCCTGAGCGGTGCCCGGCTGGCCGGCGCGCTCGACCGGATCGGCGCCGGAGAGGGCCGGGTCGTGGTGGCCCACCTGCTGTCCCATCCGGATCTGCGCCGGGCGGTCGAGGCCGCCGAGCCCCGGGTGGCGCGCTGCCTGGCGGCGGACGATCTGTCGAGCCTCGAGGGTGCTTTCCCGGAGGACTTCGACGTGATCTGGCGCGGGCGTCTTCCCGGGCGGCGCTACCGGGTCGTGCCGGTGGAGCCGGTGGCGTTTCCCTGGAGCGAGCCGGAGGCGGTCTGGTGGAACGCCCGCGACGGGCTTCTGGAGCGGGGGTGGCACCGGGTGTCGCCCCGGAGCTGCCTGCGCTTCCGCGCCGAGCTCCGGCTGCCGGAGCCGCGGGACGCTCCGGGCCCCCTCGACCTGGCCGGCGGAGTGCTCTGGAAGCTCGACGGCGACCGGGTCCTCCTGCGCGCGGCCGATCGCACGGGCCGGCTGATCGGCCTCGGGGGAGTCGCCCTGGACATGTGGAAGAGCCTGATCGCGTACGGCGACCGGGAGCGGGCCGCCGAGCACCTGTCGGGCGTGTACGACGTGGCGCGAGCCGACCTGGAGCGGGACCTGGACGCGCTCCTGCAGGATCTGCTCGGTCGGGGGTTCCTGGTGCGGCCGGCCGGCGGCGGGCGCGCCGCCGCATCGTGAAGCGTCATCGTCTCTACGGCCTGACCCTGGCCTCCGACTTTCCGTTCTCCCATCCCCTGCCGGATGCAGCGCCGGACCGGCGACCGGGCCCCGTGGACGTGGTCTTCGAGCTCACCGAGACGGATCCTCTGCCGGGGGAGGCCCGTCCGGACGCGCCGGACCCCGGGTCGGAGACCGTGTACCGGAGCCCGGAACGGTTGCCCGGCGGCGAGAGCGTGCTCACCGCGGTCCGCGCGGGCCCCTGCACGATCCTGCGCTTCGCCGGCGTCGGCGCGTTCTCGGTCGGTCCGGATCGAATCGTCGCCCGCCCGGCGGGCCCGCTCGACGACGACCGCCGGACGGTCCTCGAGCTGCGGCTCCTGGGGCCGGTGCTCGCCTTCTGGCTCGAGCGGTCGGGGTGCGCCGCGCTCCACGCGTCGGCGGTGACGGCGGGCGGGAGAGCGATCGTCTTCCTGTCGTCCAACCACGGAGGCAAGAGCTCCCTCGCGGCGGCGTTGATGACCCTCGGTCATCCCATGCTCACCGACGACGTGCTGGTCGTCGAGCGGGCTCGTGGTCCCGGCGACGGGGGAACCGGCGGGTTCCGGGGTCACCCCGGGTATCCGCAGATGCGCCTGTGGCCGGAGGACGTCGACCGGTTGCTGGGGTCCGGGGGGAGCCGATTCCGGCCGCGGCGGTTCCCCCGGGTCCATCCCGCGTTCGACAAGGTCCGCGTTCCGGTGGGACCGGGGGGTCTCGGGGAGCTGGACGGAGAGCACCGGCCCGTCGGGTGCCTCTATCTGCCCGATCGGCGGTCCGATCCCCTGTCCGATTCCCTGGGGGATCGGCCCTCGAGCTCCTCGCCGGGGCCGCCCCCGGATCGGGACGAGGGCCACGGCGCACCGGCCGGCACGCTCGGGGCCTGGGGCGGAGGTGCCGTCGAGAGCGGAATCGGGGGCATCGGGATCGCTCCGGTTCCGCCGCGGGAGGCCGTCCTGGCCCTGGTCCGTCACTCGTTCCTGCCCCGACTGGTGGCGGCGATGGGCTGGCAGGAGCGCCGGCTCGACCTGCTGGCGCGCCTGGTCTCGCGGGTGCCGGTGCGCCGGCTGATCTATCCGAGCGGCCACGAGCACCTGCCCGCCGTGGCCAGGGCGGTGCTGGACGATCTCGAGCGGCTCTGAGGCCGGGCCGGGATCGACCGGCCGGCCTGTCGTCATCGGGCCCGATGCCCGTGGGTCGGTGCCCGCCACCAGTCCCCCCGCGGCGCCGGGGCCATCCCCAGGCACTGGAGCACGTGGACCACCCGCCGCCGCGGCCAGCTCCAGGCGTCGGGGGTCAGGCGCTCGACCACCCCGGGGTGGGCCCAGACCCGGCGGAGCAGCGGCCGGAGACCGCTCCGGCTGGGCCGCCGGGCGAGAATCCGGGCCGCCGCGAGGCGCTCGATCGACACGTCGTCGGGCGTCCCGGCGCGCGCCGGGGCCGCGTCCAGGAACCGCCGGACGGCCAGCCGCTCGCCCGTCCGTAGCGTCCGCTCCAGGGTCTCCGCCAGCCGGGAGCACCGGGCGTCGTCCCAGAGCCTCGTCACCTGGACGGCCGAGAGCGTCACCGGAAGCTGCAGGCCCCAGCGGCACGCGGAGTCCACGATCTCGTCGAGCAGTCCGCCGGGGGCCCCCTCCGACTCGTCCCGCTGCCCGTCCCACTGCCGGGAGCCCGGTTCCGCGAGCAACCGGACCTCCCACCAGTTGGCCAGGCTCCGGGGCGGCAGGTGGAGCCAGGGGTGGATCGCCGCCAGCAGGAACCGGTCGACGGGGCGGAGCCGGCGGCCGGTGGGGCCCAGGGAGGGCTCCGGCGCGCTCCGATCCAACAACGCGTCGCCGAGCCCCGCGGGCACGAACCCCCACAGCCGGAAGTGGAGCTCGACCGGCACCGGATCGGCGTCCCGGACCGCCGTCCAGGCCGTTCCCTCGTCCTCGATGAAGCGGTCGAAGCGTGGGCCGGGGACGGCGCTCCTCCAGCCGGCGGTCTCGAGAGCGCGCCGCGCCCGGCGGTAGCACGCCTCCGGCACCAGGAGATCGACGTCGGTCATGGGCCGATCCGTCGGCTCCGGATAGACCGTGGCCGCCAGGTCGGCGCCCTTGATCGGCGCCCAGGCGACCTCCGCCGCGCCGAGCCGCCTTCCCAGCTCGGCCAGCATCCGCTCGATCGCCATCCACCGGGCGGCGGTCCGGGCGCGCAAGGCCCGGAGACGGTCCGGGATCTCCAGCGGAGGCTCGCTTTCGGTCGCCCGCCGGGCCAGCAACATCGGCAGCCTGGCTCCGATCAGGGCTCCGGACGGGGCTCCAATCAGGGCCCCCGGCGGGGCTCCGGGTGTCGCCGGGGCCTCCGGTTCGCGTTCGAGCTGGACCATCGCCTCCCGCACCGCCTCTCGGTCCCCGGCGAGCGCCGCGGCGAGCCGGGGGGCGTCGAGCCGTGCGTCCTCGAGCTGCTGCGGGGCGTGATCAGGATCCTGGTCCGTCGGTCGGTTCATCAATCCCATTGTAGCCATGGAGGGGGCCTCCAGATCGGGGCGGATCGACCGGGGCTACCGAGTCCGGTCTCGAGGAAACGACGTCACTACTGTGGGTCCTTCAGGTGCGGATCCAGCCACTTGAGTCCGAGCAGGCCGATGGCGGTCACGATGCCACCGTAGAGCCAGGCAAGCAAGATGCCTGGTATCGCAACAGCCAAAGCACAGACACCCATTAGGCGCTCGAAGGAGGCCACAGCCTCCAGGCAGGCTGAGAGCGTGAACCCCCGGCCGAACAACGGAGATAGAAGGTAGCTCAGCGCTCCAGAGACTTGGCCAGCGGCCATTCCAAGGACCACTGTCGGAAGAGGCTTCCAGCCTGCCCTCCTACTCCAGAGCAAGATACCGCCAGCGCTGACGAAGAGAAGAACCGGGAAGAGGACTTCGTACCCGGGGAGAAACCACGTGCGCTGAATACGGGTTGACACCCAGGAGTTCAACCCGCTCGCGGAACCAAGCGCAAACGTAATCAGGCCAGCAATGATGGCTGCGAGGCTTACCCGCCACAGCTTGCCCATTAGAAGCCTCGGCAGTTGACGGTCCTCGTCGCCCCAGGATTGTTCTCCAGGAGGCGCCGAATCGAACGGTAGAACGGTCCTGGGAAAGTCCGTGGACGCCCGATGTCACTGAAGGGCCCTGTGCCGGCGATCGCTGCACTCACACCCTGAACACATTGGCCCCCGATGAAGCCCGGTTGCTCCGTGGCCGCATCGAGGATCTCTTTCTCCTCGCAGCAGGTCGTGTTGAAGCAGAACGTCTCGACGGCGGAGCCTCCGCCGCAGTGGTAATTCGCAAAATCGTCGAACGACCAGCCCGGAGCACTGCTCGTCAATAGGTCGCTGGATCCCGCACCCTTCGAGAACCCATAGGACCCACCCGGATCGTACAGAAATGGCCCTGTAGAACCGCACGATCCCGTGCATTCACCATCGGTCGACACAGCCACATGGCCGATGATGTTCAGGCTCTTTCCGCGAACAGAGAACAGCGCGTCTCTGACAAAGGAGATGCACGTGCGAAGCCCGAAGGAATCGACCAGGAGAAGTGGATTGCCTCCAGCGTACCGATACAGGTTCAGGTCGCCGCTGGTGAACCCAATCGGGTCTGGTCTCGTGTACCTCCCGACCCCAGGTTGGTACCAGCGGTGGACGTTGTACTGCTCCTCCACAGCGATCCTGTCGATCACCACTACTCTGTTTGACGTGAGCACAGCTCAGGGCAGTCACCCAGCGGACAACACCAGGGGAAGCTCTTGACCTCGCGGCGTCTCGAGATCCTCATCGAAATGTGCTCTCTAGCCACTGTACCGCGAGGTATCGCCGTGAGTAGGTAGTCGCAGCCCACTTCTTGTACCCGAATCTCGTGATCTTTGGTGAGAGAAGCCGGATCTCCTCCAATTGCCTCAACTGCGTGCTCGGCGATCTCCAGGATTTGTGCATGAGATAGAGGTGGTCCGCAAGGTCCAGTCTCCGCCCCTGGCGCCTGTGGCTGGGCACAACAGATGCTCAGCAGGAGTAAGGCTAGTAGGCAACTGCGCCTTCCAGTGCTCATGGAGTAGTGCATCCGAAGGTGCGCTGATCGTCCTTGACCTGCCCCTTCTTGGCCTCGATCGCGTTCAGGCAGACAGCATCGCCACCGCAACCAGGCTTAGCCTTCTCGAGGCAGTCCAACTCGACTCCCAGTCCTCGACACTCGCTCGCTGCTCGTGCTCGAGGAGTAGGGAATCCCGGGAGCGTCGGCCCGGGATCACAGGGTGGGCAAGGTGGTAGGTCCTGGACGTGGACACCCTCATGCTTGAAGGTACAGTCGATCCAGAGCTTCTGAGCGAGCTTTCCTGAGCTGGTCATACGGGGGTCGCTGTACTCCAGCGCACAAGCCACCTTGTCTCCATTGCAGCACACGACGATTCCGCCCGCTCCCACCTGCCCAAAGAGGTTCTTCTGGTGCGCTGCACTACAGCACCTGTCGCTAGCTGGGTCGCCTGTCGGGGCCGGGCCGGAAGTCGTTCGTAGTCCGAGCTGGTCCACCAGCATGGTCGGTCGACTCCCCCCGTACCTGTAAGTCTCGAGCGCCCGTCCCAACCGAATCGGATCAGCGCGCGAATACCTCCCAATCCCTACGGAGTACCAGCGGTGCACGTTGTAGTACACCCCCGCTCCGGAGGTGGCGTCTTGCCAGGTGGGATCGGTCCACTGGCCGGGGAGGCGGAGGGGGATGTTGTTCTCCAGGGCGCCGGCCGGGGTGGCCTCCTGGGGATCGCGGCCGAAGGGCTCGAAGCCGCCTTGCCAGACGAGAGTGCCGGTCGAGTCCGTGGCGAGGAGCGGGGTGCCCAGGTGGTCGGTCGAAAGATAGGTCCAGGTCTCGGTTCCGGTGGCGTCGATCTCGAGCTGGGCCACCGGGCGGGCGGCGAAGTAGAAGAAGAAGGTGAGCTTGTCGGGGGCTCCTGAGAAGGCCTTGCGCCGCAGACCGTGCAGGCGGCCGGCGGAGTCGTAGACGGGCTCGACGGAGGCGGTGCCGCTGGCGCTCTGCTCGGCGCGCCGGAGGAAGCTCCGGCCGTCGTAGAGGAACGACACGG
>JASFUJ010000002.1:0-20224 GCA_050050355.1 Acidobacteriota bacterium | reverse complement strand
GATCCGTCCGCCAGACGGCGATGATGTCGACGCCCGTGCGGGACAGGAACAGGTCCACGGAGGACGGTGCGGATTGCTCGATCCGGGGCGCCGGCCGGGAGGTCACGGTCGCCGCACGGATCAGGCTGGAGGGGTTGTCCGGAACGCCGGTCGCCGGCGTGGCGCTCGGGATCTCTAACAGGTGGTACCCGCTCTTGTTCAGGACCCGGTCCACCCCCCGGCCGGTCATGCGGGCGCCGATCTCGATGATCTGGTGACCGAGCTCGTCCGCCAGGACGTCCAGCGGCCGGTCCGGATCCCCTTTGACGACCTCGTTCTCCACCACCGCAGCCGAGTACGCGGCGAGCCCCGGATGCAGGTCGAGACGATTCCCGATCTCGATGATCTGGTGGCCGAGCCTGTCCGCGAGGCGGTCGGGCTGCCCGGGGTAGAGCTCGCGACCGATCTCGATGATCTGGTGACCGATGCGGTCCGCCAGGTGGACGAGCTCTCCGGGGAGGACCTCGAGCTCGAGGCTCACGAGCCGACCGCTCGAAGGCTCGGAGAAGCCGACCACCACGGTCTGCGCGTTCCGGCCGACCCGGATCCGCGAGGACCCGGCCAGCGCCCGGGCGATCGACCCCGGCGCGGCCTCCTCGGGCAGGACCGCCACGTCGGACAGGTCGTAGACCGGGGTCTCGCCCAGGTAGGCCCCGTCGATCAGGACGATCGGCGAGTAGAGGGTGTGGAAGCCGTCGGCCCGCTCTTCGCTCCAGATCACGTGGGCCACGGCCCGGTTCCAGATCCGCTGCTCCCCGACGTCGTCGACGGTCTTGTAGAGGTCCCGGCTCACCAGGAGCTGCGGAGAGCTCTTCCACCCGAACGGGCTGCCCCAGATCTCGACCACTTGCGACCACTCGCCGTCCTTGAAGGAGGCGAGCTTGAGGTTCGAGTGGATCAGGTTGATCTTCGTCTGCCAGAGGACGAAGAGGGTCTCGGAGCCGTCTTCGAAGACCACCGAGGCGCTGTCCTCGATGTCCGACGTCCCGGTCCCGGGGATCAGCAGCCGGCTCCGGTCGCCGTCGGGGAGGGCGATCTCGAGGGCCAGGACGGCGTTGCCGGCCTCCGTGAGGCCCTGCTCCGGGAAGAGGTCCGAATAGGAGCCCTCGAGGACGGTGTAGACCTCTCCCTCGGATCCCACGGCGGCCACGTTCCTCTGCGCCGAGCTCGGCGTGGCGCAGAGCAGCGCCGTGAGGAGCAGGATGGCCGTGGCGTGGGGAGCTCGGCTGGGCATGGGGTCACGCTCTCAAGTTGACGAGATTGCGGACGTCCACCTTCATCAGGACGTCGGGCAAGCTCGGGTTGTCCGGGTAGTAGGCCGACTGCAGCCTCTCGAAGTGTGCCCGGGCGAGATCGGTGTCTCCGGCGAGCTGCGCCGCTTCGCCGAGGAGGTACAGCGCGTACTGGGTGGAGATCGGCTCGTCGAACTCCTCGGCGAGCGCCAGGGCTCGCAGGCCGTGGCGCAGGGCGTGTCCGGGTCGCCCCATCTCCAGGTGGGCGTAGCAGAGACGCAGGTGCGGGAAGATGCGCTCCCGCCGGCGTCCGAGCTTCAGCAGGGAGCGGATGCTCGAGACCAGCAGGCGATACCCCTCACGCCGATGCCCGAGGACCATGCAGACATAGCCCAGGTTGTCCTCGATCGCCGACCGCCGGACCGAGATCTCGTCCTCCGGATGGAGCTCCAGCGCGACCCGGAAGGCGTCGCGGGCCTCCTCGAACCGGCTGAGGGCCAGGAGGAGCAGCCCGAGCTGGTTGTGGGTCGAGGCCAGCCAGGCCTGCGAGCCGAGGAGCCGGGAGCGGTCGGCGGCGATCCGGGCGTAGAACAGCCCCTTGCGGTAGTCCTCGGTGAGCTCGTAGATCTGGGCCATGTTGTACGCCGCCAGCCACGAGCTCACCGGATCGTCGCCGGCCATGAGGATCTGGCGCATCCGGTGGAGCACCTCGAGGGTGAGATCCCCCTGGCGCTGCATCGCGATGAGGACGGCGCAGCGGTTGAGCCACGCCCGGTCGGCGGCCCGCCGATCCCCGCTCCGCTCCGCGAGGCGTTCCGCCTCGTCGAAGGAGCGAAGGGACGCGCCGAGCCGTTCGGCGCCGACCTCGGACCGGCCTCGTTGCAGGAGCGCTTCGAACCGGTCTTCGGCCGGTCCGGGCGGTTGATCGTCTGTCGCTGTGATCGGATCGGGCATCATGCGTCGTCCACGTTGGGGTCGATCGAAGAAATCAGGCGGACAGTATAGCGGATTCGCGACGGATCCGCGACGCGTCGGGGCGCTCGGGCCCTACTCGAGCTGACTCCGCTTGAAGTTGATGAACGCCTCGACCTCCCTCTGGGACTCCTGGTCCAGCTCCTTGAAGCTCTTCAAGACCTGGAGATCCCGCGGGTTGATCGACTCCTCGGCGATCTCCTCGAAGAACTCTCCGACCGACATCCGGAACTCGGCCAGGATCTTGAACAGGTTGTCCAGGCTCACCCGGTACTCGCCCTTCTCCATCCGGGACAGATCGCTCTGCTGGATGCCGATGCGCGACGACAGCTCGGTCTGGGTGAGCTGGTGCTCCTTGCGGAGCTCCCGGATCTTCTGGCCGACGAGCTGGACCTGGCGGATCTTGGACGGTGTGGCCATGGTGCTGATCTCGTGCGCGGCGCGTATGCCGCTCTGGCATCGCCCGCCGAATAGGAGAATAGCATAATCCGTCCTCGCGAGGATTGTCAACCGAGCGGGTGCGCCCGGCCCGAGGGCGGGCGGCCGCATGCCCTATAATGCGGGGCCGCCCCGGGGTTCGTGCCCTCGCCCGTCGGCCGTCCCGGCCCATCCGTCCATGTCTTTCCCCAGCCCATGACAAGTCGCACGAGTCGCCTGCGCCACCACCTCTTCCTGCTGCGGGAGCTCGTCAAGCGGGACTTCCAGGGGCGCTACGCCGGGTCTCTGCTGAGCTTCTTCTGGTCCTTCGTCCAGCCGCTCTGGTTGCTGGTGCTGTTCACCTTCGTCTTCTCGACGGTCATGAAGCTCAAGCTGGCGGAGTACGGGGTTCCGACGGAGAACTTCGGCATCTTCCTGTTCTGCGGCCTGCTGCCGTGGATGGCCGTCCAGGAGGGGGTCCAGCGGGCCTCGACGGCGATCACCGACAACTCGGCCCTGGTCAAGAAGCTCCAGTTCCCCTCGGAGATCCTGATCCTGTCGGTCGTCCTGGGCGCCCTGCTGCACGAGGCGATCGCGGCGGGGGTCTTCGTCCTCGTCCTGGCGCTGCTGGGCGAGATCGCCTGGACCGGCCTGCCCTGGCTGGCGGTGGCCGTGCCTCTGCAGGTGGCGCTGACCCTGGGGCTCGGCCTCCTGCTGGCGTCCGCCCAGGTCTTCTTCCGGGACACGGCGCAGGTGGTCGCCATGGTCCTCAACGGCTGGTTCTACCTGACCCCCATCGTGTACCCCCTGCCCCTGGTGCCGGACTGGATCCGGCCCTGGATCGAGCTGAACCCGCTCACCCCGATCGTCGAGCTCTACCGGTCGGCGTTCCTGGGGGCTCCGTTCCCGCTGGTGGGAGAGGCCGTGGGCACGGCGGCCGTGGCGGCCCTCCTGGCGCTCGCCGGCGCATGGTTGTTCCGCAAGCTGCGGCCGGCCTTCGTCGACGAGATCTGATGCCCCGAGGGCGCCGACGGTCGGCGCTCCGGGCCGACCGCGGTCAGTCGCCGCCCTCTCCAGCCCCGGCGACCCACGTGCCCGAGAAGCCGGCCGTGACGGTCGGGGTCGTTTCGCTGTCCGTGCGGAGGCGGAGCGTGCCGGCGAAGGGGCCTGCCTCCATCGACGCCGGGTCGAACTCGAGGACCACCCGGTAGTCGCGACCCTCGGCGACGGGCACGATCCGGACGGAGACGCCCGGGAGATCCGTCTCGGCCTCGACGAGCGCGATCGGGTCGGTGGCGAAGGTCCGGACCCGGAACACCGCCGGCCGGAGGTCGTCGGCGTCGACCCGCCCGAACCGGGCGCGCGCGGGCTCCACGAAGACCGCGGGCCGCACGAACCCGGATACCGGGATGCGCAGGACCTTCTGGCGGGGGTGGGTGGTGTGGACCACGAGGTACCCGGTGATCGGCCCCACCGGGGCGTCCGAGGCCAGGGTCGCCTCGACGGCCCACTGGTCCCCTTCGACCTTCTCGATGAGCTCGCCCGGTTCCGGCTCCCGGTGCTCGACCCGGATCGCGGGCATCGGGGACTCCACCTCGACGATCTCGAACTCGGCCCCATCCGCCGAGTAGACGGTCTGGACGATGGTCCCCTCCTTCTCATGCTGCACGAAGTTCCAGCGCGCCTGGCCCGGATCGGCCAGCAGCCTGGGCTCGACCTTGTACTCGAGGATCAGCTTGACCGCCGGCGCTGCGTATCCCTCGGCGTAGACCTCGATCGACGCGGAGCCCCTGCCGATGACGGTCGCGGTGTCGAGCGTCACGCGGAGCGTCCCTTCGCCGCCGGGCGGGACGACCTGGTCGAAGTCCACGGTCGTGCACGGGCACGAGGGGGCCACGCGCTCGATCCTCACCGGCTCCCGGCCGGAGTTGTGGACGACGAAGTCGTGGGAGACGACGTCTTCCTTGATGATCGTTCCCAGGTCGGCCACGGGCTCGGCCGCCGAGAGGGACGGGCCGCCGGCCCGGTCCTCGGTCGTGGGGGCGGCCGAGGCGGGCCCCGCGGTCCATGCCAGAACGGCAAGGGCGCACGTCAGGATGACTCCGGTACGAAGATGGGCGGTGGCGCCGGCGCGTTCGCTCGTGGACACTTGACTCCTCCAGGGTTCTGATCCGTTCGCGGGGTTCGCCCGCCAGGGGCCGATCGGCCCTCGCGGGCGGGGCCTGGACGGCATCGGGATTGCAGGCCGTCCCTGCTCGTGACGCCGCACGATGCAGGTTCCGTTCCATGCGCGGGCGGCGCCGTCCACCGGGTCGGAGGAACCGAGACGAGCACGAGAGGAGACGCTTTCCATGACGACGATCGAAACCCTGTTGCAGAGCATCCGGAGGCCCGGCCGTGGCGCATCGCGCCGGACCCTCCTGTCCATCTGTTGTCTCGTGGCCGTCGTCGCCCTCGGGTGCGCCGGCCGCTCGGTGGCCTCGCCGGCGCAGAGCGTCGGTGGAGGGGGTCCGGAGCCGACGGCGTCGGCGGAAGCGGCGGACCCGGCAGCTCCGGTCCGGGGAGGCGGTGAGCTCGAAGGCCCGCCGGACGGCCAGTGGAAGGTCGACGAGCGGGGGCGCGAGTACTACGAGCTCGAGATCGAGCGGAAGCCCGAGTACACGTTCCGGCGCGACGGCTGGGTGATGGTCCCGCCGGGGATCGCCCTGGAGCTGGCCGAGGTCCGCGACGACACCCTGCTGGTGAAGATCTACAACCCGGAGTCCGTCGAGCGCAACGACGCGTTCCGGCTCCAGCCACGAGAATCGAGGATCGAGGATCTGCTCGATCTGGAGATCGAGGTGGCGGATCGCCTGCGGTTCGAGCCGTTCGGCGCGGACCTGCCCAGCCGGGGCCAGTGGCGGCAGGGATTCGAGCTGGCGGACATGGACGGCGACGAGAACCTGGACATCGTCCACGGGCCGCTCCGGAAGGGCGACGGAATCCCGAAGATCCTCCTCGGCGACGGCGCGGGAGGCTGGCGTCTCTGGAGGGACGCGCGGTTCGAGGGACATCCCCTGGACTACGGTGACGTGGCGGTCGCCGACTTCAACGCCGACGGAACCCCCGACCTCGCCTTCGCGGTCCATCTCCGCGGCCTGCAGGTCATGGTGGGGGACGGCCGGGGGCACTTCCGGCGTTGGGGTGAGGAGCTTCCGTACTGGAATCCCGGCTCCGGGGAGGACCTCCCGCCGTTCTCCTCCCGGACCGTCAGGGCGCTGGACTGGGACGGCGACGGTCGCACGGACCTGCTGACCCTCGGGGAGGGACCGCGGATCCTCCGGGACCCGGGAGCCACCGTCCCGAGCGTGAACCGGGGCGACCGCGGCGCGATCCTCTTCCTCAACCGGGGCGACGGCGAGTGGGAGCGCTACGACCAGGGCACCGGGCGGCGCCAGATCTTCGGGGACGATCTGGCCCTCGGCGATTTCAACGGCGACGGCATCACCGACTTCGCGGTCGGGTCGAGAGTCTCCGGAGCGACCCGGATCGTGAAGCTCGGCCGGGAGGACGGGAGCTGGGAGGACGTGTCGCTGGCGGAGCTGGTGCGGCCCGGGATCTACAGCTCCGTGCACGCGGTCGACCTGGACGGGGACGGCCGGCACGAGCTCCTCGCCGGATTCGCGGTGTCCGGCGACGGTGACGAGCGGTGGTCCGGGCTCGATCTCCTCGAGGTCGGGGAGGATGGGTGGACGAGGACGGCGCTCCTGGCGGAGAAGGGCGCGCACGGCGGCGTCACCGCCCTGGCCACGGGGGACCTGGACGGCGATTCGCACCTGGACGTGGTCGCCCTGACCGCGAGCGGGGACCGCTGGATCCTCCTGGGCGCCCCGGACGGCGGTTTCGTCCGCGAGGCGAGCGACGAGCTCGCGCCGGAGCATCCGGGATGCCAGGGCTATTCGGTGCGGATCGCACGGATCGGCCCGGGCGGAGACGACCGCCGCACCCTCGTCCTCATGGGGTTCGCCGGGGAGTCGGGCAGCGAGAAGCTCATTCCCGGCCTGCGCCCCCGCTGTCCGAGCGGCGGCGGCCTCGAGGCCTGGGTTCCGACGCCCCGGGACTGACGGCGCGCGGCGCAGTCCGCAAGGCCCCGCGGCGGCGATCGGATCCCCTCGTTCGCGGCCCTTGACATCCGGGGAAGGGAGCTATAGGGTACGCCCATATCCCGGATGATGCAGGCTCAGGTCGAGTGTTGCGCGTGGTCTGAGCGGCGTCTCCGTGATAAGGTGGTTCCGTGTCTCGGCAGGCGTCCTGCTTCGTGTGACGCGCGGTCGCCCGAGCCGGGACGGGACCACGGGTTGACAACGAGGATCTACCGGCGGCCGACGGCTCGATGCTCCTTGGCGGGGCGTCGAGGCGCGGCCGCCGCAAAGATAGACTTGAGCGGTACCCAAACCTTTGAACGGGAGGTGATGTTTCTTACCCTAGTGTAGGAGGAGAGGCAGGCATCGCGCCTGTGGTTCGAATCTGAAGCATCCAGAATCTGCGCTTCCGCTCTGCCGGAAGCGAACATCGAAACACGAACCCAGAGTTAGGAGACTGACTCCATGAAGAAAATCGCACTGTGCTTCGCCCTCGTCGGCCTGCTGGCCCTCAGCGGCGGAGCGGTGGCCGAGATCGCCACCATCGACGACGTGCCGGCGGCGACCCTGCTGCTGCCGTACTTCGAGGTGAATCTCGGTGCCGCCGACGGCACCACCACCCTGTTCTCGGTCAACAACGCGTCGGCCGCTCCGGCCCTCGCTCACATCACGGTCTGGACCGACCTGTCCGTGCCGGTGCTCGACTTCGACGTCTACCTCACCGGCTACGACGTCCAGACGATCAACATGCGGGACATCCTCAACGGCGTCCTGCCGCAGACCCTGGACAACGACTCCGACCTCGGCGACACGGTCAGCCCGGACGGCCCGCCGACCGGAACGGTCCTCGGCGATCCGATGGACGGCTCGTTCCCGGGCACCTCGGGTCCCTGTGTGGCCACCTACGGTCCGCTGCAGAACAGCTTCATCAACGGCCACCTCATCCCGGCTCTGACCGGTGGTGTGTCCAGCATCGTGGGCGCCGGCGCCAGCCTGGACTACGGTGACGGCATCGCCCGCGGGTACGTGACGGTCGACTCGACCTCGCAGTGCTCCCTCGACTTCCCGTCGGCGGGTGACGACTACTTCAACAACGTGGCCAACACCAACAACATCCTGTGGGGCGACTACTTCTACGTCGACCCGGCGAACAACTTCGCCCAGGGTGAGACGCTGGTCCACATCGAGGCCTGCTCCAACCCGAGCGTCGGCAACGGCGCCGGCCACTGCCCCTTCACGGGCCAGGCCGATCCGTTCACCTTCTACTCCCGGTACCTCACCACGCCGGGCGTGGACGAGCGCGAGGGTCTCGCCTCCCAGTTCGCCACCCGCTACCTGCAGGGCGGCGTCTTCTCCGGCGGTACCGACCTCGTCGTGTGGCGCGACTCCCGCTCCACCGACATCGTCCCGCCGATCTCCTGGTTCCCGCTGAACCAGAACCTGGTGGTGGCGTTCGACGAGCAGGAGAACTCGGAGGAGCTCTGCTTCCTCGAGTCCGACGTCTCGCCGCCCACCGGCGGTCAGCTCACCTGCTTCCCGGCCGAGTCCGCGAAGTACAACGTCGCGAACTCGATCGTCCCGGGTAGCCAGAGCCTGGATCCCAGCTTCAGCTTCGGCTGGCTGTACCTGGACCTGGACCTGACCTCGTCGATCGAGTCGCAGGCCTGGGTGACCCCGGTGATGAGCGCCGAGGGCCGCTACAGCGTCGGCTTCGACGCGATTCAGCTCGACAACGTCTCCGAGGACGACCTCGCCACTCCCTGAGGCCGTCTCCGGACGTTGAGAAGTTCCTGCTCGGGCGGGGCCTCCACGGTCCCGCCCGAGCTTTTCAGAGGGGGCCGGCCGCATCCGCGGTCGGCCCGTTCTGTCGTAGGCCCGTTTTTTGTGGGGATGCACGCGTGAATCGACGGTTTGCAATCGAGCGACATGCTGGTGTAGCATGTCGCGGTGGGTGACGATCCCCCGGGATCGGCGGGTAGCCGGTCAGCCGGCTCGTCGCCGGTCGGTTCCTGGCGATGGATCTTCCCCCGAGTCGAATATCGCGCGATCCGCGGAGGTTAGAAGGACAGGCAAGTTTCGGAGGCAAGCTTCGGAGGATTGTTGCCCCGGCCCGTGTCATCCGGCGATCCGCCGAACGGGGTGTGGGGCGATACCAGTGGAGGATGTTGCTGTGGTCAATCAAACTCGGCGTAGTCTCGGCCTGCTGATCAGCGCCGTCGCCCTACTCGTGGTCGGACTCATCGTCGGAGCCGATGCCCGGCCGGCCGAGGCCCAGTGCCTCGCCAACACCGGCGCCAAGGGCCCCCCGCCCTCACTGTGGGGCGCCCTCGAGCCGGCCGACGTGGATTCGGTGCCCGACGAACGGGACACCACCGAGTACGTCGGTGGCAACCAGACCACGGACTGGAGGCATCCCCTGTTCTCCTCGGTCGACATCGAGCAGGGATATGCTTTCACGTCGTACGCCTTCGGCCTGCACGTCTGGGACGTCGGAGCCGGAGGGGCGAGCGGCGTGGAGAATCCCCAGCTCCTGGCCACGCGGGATCAGGGGCGCGAGGAGTTCCTCGAGAACATCGGGTACCAGGAGCAGCGCTGGCTCATGTGGGACATCGATGCCCCTGCCGGCGACTCGAACGTGGTCGCCGTGGCCGGGATCGCGCCGTTCGGGATCTCGATCTGGGACACGTCCGAAAAGCTGACCCCGAAGATCGTCTACCAGGACACGGGGAGGACCGCCCGGGCGGTCTACGCGACCACCATCGGTGACAACCACTACGCGTTCCTGGCCTCGTCGGGTGAGGGCACGCCCCAGAAGGGCCTGCTCGTCTACGACCTGTCGGCGGCCGTCGCCCTGACCGGTTCCTGCCTCGAAGACAGCTCCGCTGGCGCCCAGTGCGGCGTCTACCGGGGGCGCCTCGGCTCGGCCGAGACCTTCCAGTACGTCGACGGGGTCAAGACCGCCGGCGGGCGCACGATTCTCGCCGCAAGCGCCGGCTACGATCCGACCGGCTACACCCCGGGCATCGCGCTCTGGGACGTGACGAATCCCAATGCGCCGAACGATCTGCTGAACGGCGGTCGCCTCTTCCCCGACGAGCGGGTGGAGGGCGTGGCCGTCTGGGAGCAGGGCGGCAGGCAGTACCTGGCGCTCCAGTCCGCCACCTTCGGCGGCGCACGGATCCACGACATCTCCGGCTGCCTCGGCGGTAGCTGCAGCAATCCCCCGGAGGTCTGGTCCACCCGCTGGCCCATTTCGATCCGTGCCTTCGCCAAGTTCGCCACCTACTCGAAAGGGAGTGACGGAACCGGCTACTTGTATTTCGGTACCCTGGACTCCTGCATCGAAGAGGTCCAGGGGGAGTGGCTCTACAGCCTCGCCGACCTCACCGGCAGCGGTCCGAACGAGGTCACGCCGGACCAGACCATCATGCTGGACGGCCAGGAGGTCGGGTACTGGAGCCACTACTACGGCTCCCGCAGCAGCGGCTTCAACCGGATCACGCCCCGGGTGGGGAAGGTCAACGGGAGCACCTTCTACCGCGCCGCCTGGACCCTGTTCGACGTCCACAAGCTGCAGAGCCTCGACCCGGCGATCACGGTGATCGCGGATCCCGAGCAGGCGTACGCCGGCGACGAGGTGAAACTCACCGCCCAGGCCGCCGCCTGCACCCCCGACCCGGCGCAGTGGAGCTGGTCGGCGGACGGCGGGACCATCGACTCGGCCAAGACCGAGGTCGGTCAGAGCAGCAGCACCGTCTACGTCACCTGGGACACGCCCGGCGCGAAGAACGTCTCGGTCACCAACATCGGCTGCGTCGGCGCCGAGGGGACGGCCGGCGTGCAGATCGTCAACCCGGCGCCGGTGGTCGGGAACGTCACCGCGACCCCCTCGACGGCGCCCCAGTGCACGCCGATCACCCTGGAGGCGGACGCCACCGGCCAGCCGACCCTGCAGTACGCCTGGGAGGTGGACACCGATCCGGTCACGAGCGGCGCGGGCCAGGTCTACGTCTGGGATACGAGCGGCGTGGCGGTCACCACCGAGACCACCTTCACGGCGACCGTGACCGTGACCAACTCCGCGGGTGCGGACCAGGGAATGGCCTCGGTCACGATCAACCCGCTGGACTCGCTGCCGCTCCCGGGCTTCACCTCTCTGAGCAACGACCCGGCGACCTCCGCCTCGGTCCGCTTTCACGTGGACGAGCCGGGGGCCACGGCCTGGAACTGGGACTTCGGCAACGGATACACCGGCTGGGTGGACAACCCGGAGACCGGCCCCAACCCGCTGCACGTCTACACCCAGGACGAGGTCGACGCGGTCTGCGGCGGCAACCTGCCCTGCACGTTCGACGTCCGGGTCAAAGTGCGCAACTGCCTCAGCGACCCAGCAGGGGTAGAGAGCGCCGCGCTCCCGGTGGAGATCCTGGAGCTCACGCCGCTCCACGCCGAGTTCGAGGCCGAAGCGCCTCCCTGCCAGGTCGCCCCCTGCGTCCTGAGCTACACGGTCAACGAGCCGATCGAGTTCGTGGACATGTCCACCGGCGCCGAGCTCTACGACTACGACTGGGACGGGGACGGCCAGTTCGAGGACGCGGGGAACACCGCTCCGGTGACCTCCCACACGTACTCCTCGACCGGCACGTACGCCCCGAGGCTCCGGGTGCGGCGTGGGACCAGCGAGTCCGACACGTACGTCCACCCGCAGTTCACCGTCGATCCGGCCGTTCCCGCCTCCATCGGGGTCTCCGGCCCGACCTCCGGCTCGGTGGGGCAGTCTCTGCGGTACGTCGCCAGCGCGACGAACTGCTCGGCCGCTCCCGACGGGTGGACCTGGACGGCCACCGGCCAGACCGTGGCGGACACGGACGCGGTGATCAACGTGGCGTTCCCCACGAGCGGCACCAAGACGATCACCGCCCGCAACAGCTCCTGCGGCAGCGCGCAGGGGAACCTGTTGGTGTCGGTCACCAGCTCCGGGGGCGGAAACCCGCCACCGCCACCGCCGCCACCGCCGACCGACGACGGTCTCGACGCCGCCTTCACCGTCGACCCGGCGTCTCCCGACGTCGGCGAAGAGGTGACGTTCGACGGCAGCTCCTCCAGCGGCTCGAACCTGGCTTTCTTCTGGGAGTTCGGCGACGGCTCGACCGGGACGCAGGAGATGGTCACCCACGTCTTCGAGGAGCCGGGAACCTACCAGGTGACCCTGAGCATCTCGGACAGGACCTGCCTCTCGGCCGGCTGTCCCGTGGACACCGCCACCAGGAGCGTGAACGTCGAAGGGGGGGTGCAGGCGACCTTCGACACCAGTGCCACCTGCGTCCGGGAGTTCGGGTTCAACCAGTGCAACGTGCAGACCGGTGAGCAGATCAGCCTGACCGGGACCACGCCGGGCGCCGACTCCCACGAGTGGGACTTCGGCGACGGCGAGACCGGCACCGGCCGCCAGGTCACCCATCGCTGGCTGGAGCCGGGGCCGTACACGGTCCGCTACACGGCCACCAAGGACGGCGAGACCGGGACCGCGACCCAGCTCTTCGTGGCCCAGGGCGACCCCGTGGGCGACGCGAGCACGGTGGTCCTGCCGTGGATCGCGCAAGCCGACCCGGACAAGATTCTGCAGCAGGAGAGCGACCTCTACGTCCACAACCCGGGTCCCGGCCCCCTGACCCTCGGGATCACCTTCCGGAAGCAGGGGCTGCCGGAGCCGGATCCGCCCCACGTCACCGAAACGCTCCAGGAGAAGCAGACGCTCTACCTGGCGGACGTGATGACGGAGCTGTTCGACCGTCCCAACATCAAGGGCTTCCTGATCGTGGAGCCGGAGGACGGGGAGGCTCAGCCGGTGGTGACCTCCTTCAACCGCACGTTCCAGGAGGACCGGACGTACGGCCAGGTGATCCCGGGCTTCCCGCTGGACAGCGGCGCCCTCAGCCGTCAGGGGGGCGCCGACAGGCTGCATCTCGTCGGCCTCAACGACAACGAGGAGCGTCTCGCGTACTTCGGGATCACCAACCCGACGGACGCGCCGCTCCAGTACAACCTGCGCTTCTTCGACGCCCTCGGCCGGACCATCAGCGCCACGAACGAGCCGTTCACAGTGGCCCGGTTCGGCCAGAAGCAGTTCCAGGTGGAGGAGATCCACCGGCTCTTCGGGGTCGAAGCGGTGGATGACTATCGCGTGGCCATCGAGCCGGTGGAGCCGGTCCAGCCGCCGATCCCGTTCGGCGCCAACCTCCGGCTCGGCTCCAAGGATCCGTCCTTCCTCCGGGTCGGACGGACCGACGCGAGCGAGGTCTTCATCCTCGGAGCGCTCGACAGCATGGGTCTCAACGAGAGCGTGTTCCAGACCGACCTCATCCTGGCCAACACGGCGGGAGAGCCGGTCAACGTGGAGGTGACGTTCACCGGCGCCGGAGTGTTCACCGAGCCGACGATGCCCCTCCAGCTCACGCTGCCGCCGGGGGACACCACCCGGCGGACCGACGTGATCTCCGAGTGGGACGACGTCGCCCCGGTCGGTGTGCTCCGGCTGTCGAGCGACGGCGCGCCGGAGCTCCACCCGGTGGTTCAGGGCGAGAGCTACGAGATTTCGAATCCGGCCGAGATCTACGGTCAGTTCATGCCGGCTCTCACCGTCGACGACGCCGCCGTCCCCGGCAAGCCGGTCTCCCTCGTCGGCCTGCGACAGGACGAGGACTTCGTCACGGGGACCCGCTCCACGGTCTGGCTGTACAACCCCGGGGACGAGGCGGCCACCTACACCCTGCAGTACCTGGATCACGACGGAGACGAGCTCGGAACGGACGAGGCGCGCCTCGGCGCGGGCAAGTTCCGCCAGGTCAACCCGGGCTTCCATCCGCTACCGGCGGAAGGCGCGCCGGAGGGCTTCGTCGTCCGGGTCGAGGTGAGCTCCGGCGCGATCCTGGTGGCCGGTCAGGTGGTCAACGAGTTCAACGACCCGGCCTACATCGTCGGCCGCTGAGCGACCGGCGCCCGGTGAACCCCCTGGAGCCGCCGAACGAGCCCCCTTCCGGGGAGCGTTCGGCGGCTCCCGTTTTCCCGTGACCGATGAGGACCCGTCCGTCCACAGCCGTCCTTGCGGTGTTCGCGTGCCTCGCCGTCCTTGCGGGGCTGGCGGTGGGATTCTTGCTCTTCGGGTCCGACGGCGCTGGCGAGGGGACGCCGGAGGCGGCCCCGGCGACCGGGACGGCCGGCGCCTCCCCTGACGCCCCGCCCCCCCGGCGGGTCCGGGAGCCGGAGTCCGGCAAGTGGCGGCGGGCCCGGACCGGGGGAGCCGGTGGAACCGGTGCGAGCGAGGCCGGCGACTGGCAGCGTCCCGAGGCCGCCGAAGCGTTGATGGCCATGCCCTACCTCCAGGGGTACCGGCCGGCGTCCGGCCGGCAGGGGACCGTCCGCGTGGCGCGCCCCGAGGAGGTCCAGCCCGGCCTCAACCTCTACACGTCGGGCCACGCGCCGGAGGCGACGCTCATCGACCGGGACGGGAGGGTGCTGCACCGCTGGGGCTACCCGCTCGACCGGTTCCGGCCCGAGCTCTACGAGGACGGGCGGGGGGGCAGGATCCGCAAGGTGGAGTACTTCCGGCGCGCCCGCCTGCTGCCCACCGGCGAGCTGCTGGCGATCTACGAGGGCCTCGGCCTGGTCAAGCTCGCACCGGACTCGCGTCTGGTCTGGGGCTACCGCGGCGGCGCGCACCACGACCTCGACGTGGCCGAGGACGGATCCGTCTGGGTGCTGGACCGGGAGGGCAAGCTCCTGCCGCGGATCGACCCCGAGGAGGGCGTGCTGGAGGATTTCGTGACGGTGCTGAGCCCGGACGGCCGGGTCCGGCGCAAGATCTCGATCCTGGAGGCCTTCGAGCGCTCGGACTACGCGGCGCTTCTCCACCGGATGCCGGATCGGCCGGACATCCTGCACACCAACACCCTGGAGATCCTCGACGGCCGATCGGCCGGGACGAACCCTGCGTTCCGGGCAGGCAACCTCCTGCTCTCCGTGCTCGAGCTCGACGCCGTCGCGGTCCTGGACCCGGAGACCGAGACCATCGTCTGGGCGCTCGCCGGCCTCTGGCGCAAGCAGCACCAGCCGACGATCGTCGGCACCGACCGGATGATGGTGTTCGACAACCTCGGAGCCGGAGGCGAGCGGTCCCGAGTCCTGGAGCTGGACCCGTTCACCCAGCGGATCGCCTGGCGGTACGAGGAGAACCTCTACTCCAAGACGCTCGGATCCTGTCAGCGCCTGGCCAACGGGAACACGTTGATCACGGAGTCGGAGAACGGCCGGGCCATCGAGGTCACGCCGGACGGCGCCGTGGCCTGGGAGTTCCTGACGCCGCACCGGGTCGCCGCGGACGACGGCTCCGGCGCCGAGCTGGTGGCCGTGCTGTTCGAGGTCGAGCGCCTTCCGACGGACTTTCCCTTCCGAGGAGGAAGGCGGGCGGTAGAATCGTCGCCATGAGCGCTCCCGTCGTCACAGCGCGCAACGTGGGCAAGACGTACAGCGTCTACGCCACGCCGTGGGACCGGGTCGGCGAGGCGCTCCTCGGCCGTTCGCGGCACCGCGACTTCGTCGCCCTGACCGGGGTCGACTTCGACCTGTCCCCGGGGGAGGGTCTCGGGGTGATCGGGGAGAACGGAGCCGGGAAGAGCACCCTCCTCAAGATGCTCGCCGGGATCGTCACGCCGAG
Source organism: Acidobacteriota bacterium (assembly GCA_050050355.1). Taxonomy (GTDB): domain Bacteria; phylum Acidobacteriota; class Thermoanaerobaculia; order Multivoradales; family DATKCC01; genus JASFUJ01. The sequence goes on along the minus strand of JASFUJ010000002.1, from coordinate 4,730 downwards.
CGCCGGAACGCTCGCCGTCCGGGGCAAGGCGGCCGCGATCCTGGAGCTCGGCTCCGGGTTCCACCCGGAGTTCACGGGCCGGCAGAACATCCGCCTGAACGCGGCGATGCTCGGCCTGACGGCGAAGGAGCTGGAGCGCAAGACACCCCGGATCATCGACTTCAGCGAGCTCGGCGACTTCATCGACCGGCCGGTCAAGACCTACTCCACCGGCATGGCCATGCGCCTGGGCTTCGCCATCGCGACGCAGGTGGAGCCGGACGTGCTGATCATCGACGAGGCCCTCTCGGTGGGGGACGGCTACTTCCAGAAGAAGTGCATGGACCATATCCAGCGCTTCCTGGACGACGGGGGGACGCTCCTGTTCTGCTCCCACGCCATGTACTACGTCTCGGCCTTCTGCCGGCGCGCCCTCTGGCTGCGCAACGGAGAGGTGGCGAGCTTCGGTCCGGCCGAGGACGTGATCCGGGACTACGAGGTCTTCCTCCAGACCAAGAGCGCCGCGCTGGAGGGGGGCGAGGACGCCGGCGAGCCCGACGGAGCTCCGGTGGAGGCCGTGGTGGACTCGCCGGGCCGGCGCCCCGCCCGGATCGCGGAGATCCGGCTCGGCGGCGAGGTGCGCTCGCGGGACGACGAGCCCCTCGCCCTCGGTCCCGGGGATCCCCTCGACCTGGTCATCGAGTGGGAGACGGCGGACGCCGGGCTGTCCTTTCACCTGGGAGTCGGTCTGAACCGGACGGACGACGTGGAGGTGGCCAGCTTCTCCACCCTCCACGAGGGCGTCCGCCCCTGGACCGGCGGCACGGTGCACAGGGCGCGCCTGACCATTCCCGAGCTCCCCCTGGTGAAGGGGGAGTTCACCCTGTACGTCTACCTCCTGGACGAGGCCGGTCTCCACGTCCACGACCAGAAGGTGCTGTACCGAGCCTTGCGCATGGTGAGCTCCGAGTACCGCTTCGGAGTCGTCCGGATCGCCCACTCCTGGGATCGCCTCGCGGTGACGCAGCGCGCGTCCGCGACCGGTTGACCCGACCTCGAATCCAATGCACCGCAATCCGAGCCCCCCATGATCAGAGAACTCCTGCAACGGATCACCCAGCCGGCGACGCCGCCACCGAGCACGCGCGAGGAGCCGGAGCTCGAGCCCAGCCCCTACCTCCACGTGTCGGACGAGCTCGTCCACAACCCGATGACCGATCGGAACCTGGAGCCCTCCGACCCCGACTTCCCGGCCGTCTCAGCCATCGCGCGGGGCCGGGAGACGCCGTCGTCGCTCTCCGAGGCGGCCCGGGAGCGGCTCCGCGACGCCGGCTGGCTCTACGATCCGGCCGATCTCGACGACCTGAGCAAGGGCTTCTACCTGAAGTACGTGTCGCTGGAAGCGCACACGGTCTGCAACCAGGCGTGCTACTTCTGCCCGGTGTCGGTGGCCCCCCGGGAGCCTCACTTCATGCCGATGGAGCAGTACCGCGACATCCTCGGCCAGCTCGCGGCGTACCGGAGCACCATCGAGGCGGTGTTCATGATCGCGTACAACGAGCCCACCCTGGATCGGCGGTTCGTCCAACAGGTCCGGGCGATCAAGGAGGCCGGGCTGCCGCCCGCCACCCTCACCAACGGCACCGGCCTGACCCCGGAGCGCGTGGACGACCTCGTCGAGCTGGGCGGGCTGCGCTTCCTCTCCATCAACCTCTCCACCATGGACCGGCTCAAGTATGCCGACGACCGGGGCAAGGACCAGGCCGAGATGGTCATGAGGAACCTGGAGTACGCCAGGGACCGGCCGGTCGGGGAGCAGATGGACATCGTGGTGCTGGGCCCCGGAGACGACCGCCATCAGCGGGACTTCGAGGAGATCCGCGGCCATTTCGAAGGCAGCCGGTTCAGCGTCAAGCACTTCGTGGTCAACGACCGGGCGGGTCTGCTGCAGGTGGGGACCAGGGCCGAGGCGCAGCAGCGTCCCCTCCGCGGCTGCGACCTGATGGGCTCGCGGCCGATCCAGCACCTCCACATCGATCCCTTCGCGAAGTGCATCCTGTGCTGCCAGGACTACCACGGGTCGCACGTGGTGGGAGACCTGGCCGAGAGCACGGTGCGCGAGGTCCTGACCGGTCCGGAGCTCCAGCGCATGCGCAAGCTGATCTACGGACTCGAGCAGGCCCCGGCGGACTTCATCTGCAGGAACTGCCCCTTCGCCATCACCGGGTAGGCCGGCGGAGCTCCACCGTCCGGCCCGGGCACGGCCGCCATGCGCATCACCTATCTGCTCGAAGGGACCGAGCTCTTCGGGGGCACCAAGGTCGCCCTGCGGCAGGCGAACCTGCTGACCGAGCGGGGCCACCGGGTCCGGGTACTGGCCAAGGGGCCCCGGCCGAGCTGGCTGTCGATCGAAGCCGAGTTCCGGCAGGTGGAGAGCTTCGAGACCCTGCGCTCGTCCCCCGAGGAGGTCTGCGTCGCCACCTACTGGACGACGATCCGTCCCGCGGCGGCGAGCGGCGGGGTGGCGGTGCACTACTGCCAGGGCTACGAGGGTGACTACACCCACAACGTCCGGGACCACAGGGCGATCGAGGACGCCTACCGGACGCCGCTCCCCGCCATGACCGTCGCTCCCCACCTGGCCGAGCTCCTGAGGCGGCGGTTCGCGCGCGAGGCGTGCACGGTCGCCCAGCCCCTGGAGCCCTCGTTCCGTCCCGCCCGGCTCCGGCTCCGGCCCCGGCGGCCGCCCCGGATCCTCGTGACCGGCCCCTTCGAGATCGACTGGAAGGGGGTCGAGACCGCCCTGCGCGCGGTGGAGATCCTCCGCCAGGACGGCCTCTCGTGTGAGCTGGTGCGACTCTCCCAGTGGCCCGCGCCGGAGGCGGAACGGGCGCTCCTGGCCGCGGACGAGCTCCACGTCGGCCTGAGTCCCGAGCGGGTCGCGGCACTCGTCCGGGGCTGCGATCTACTCCTGGCGCCCTCCTGGGAGCAGGAGGGCTTCGGTCTGCCGGTCCTGGAGGCCATGGCCTCCGGCGTCCCGGTCGTCGCCTCGGACATTGCCCCGTTCCGCTGGTTTGCGCATCCGGCGGCGGCCCTCGCGCCGGTCCGGGACCCGCGGTCCTTCGCCGCCAGGGCGCGCGAGATCCTGACCGTTCCGCGCGCCTGGCGTCACCATCGCCGCCGCGGTCTGGACCGGGCCCGCCGGTTCACCGAGGAGCGGGCGGGCCGCGAGGCCGAAGAGGCCCTGCGCCGGGCCCTCGGCGGGAGGGCCTCCTGATCGGACTCCGGGTGCAGGTCTCCGCGATCATCGTCCACTACCGGGCGCCGGAGCTGGCGGCCGAGGCGGCGCGCGCGGTGGCCGACGACTGCGATGCGTCGGCCGTCCCGTGGGAAGTGCTGGTGGTGGACAACGGCGACGATCCCGGCGAACGGGCCCGCCTGGAGGCCGGGCTGCGCGAGCGGCTCCCCGACCGGCCCTGGCGGATTCTCGTTCCCGGCGAGAACCTCGGCTACGCCGGCGGGCTCCGTGTCGGCGTGGACGCGAGCCGGGGGGAGCTGCTGCTGCTCATGAATCCCGACGTCCTGGTGTGCTCGGGCTGCGTCGACGCCCTCGTGCGAGCCCTCGACGCCGGCGCCACGGCCGCCGGCCCGCGCTTCTTCTGGGATCGGGAGCGGCGGATGCTCCTGCCACCCGCCGAAGAGCGGACGCGCACCGCCGCGCTCCTGTCCCGCCTGGCCCGGACCGGCCCCCGCGCGGCCCGCGCCGTGCGGCGGCGCTGGCGGCGCCACGCCCGCCGGCACTGGGAGGCCGGCGAGGTCCTGCGGAGCGAGGCCCTCTCCGGTGCGCTGCTGGCGGTCAGGCGCTCCGTCTGGCGGGACGTGGGGCCATTCGACGACGCCTTCCGCCTCTACTTCGAGGAGACCGACTGGCTGCGCCGGCTCGTCCGCCGGGGCGGCGCCCCGGTCCAGGTCCCCGCCGCGGAGGCCGTCCATCTCTACGACCGGAGCGCCGCGAGCGAGCCCCGGAGCCCGCTCTGGTTTCGGCGCTCGCAGGCGCTGTTCGAGCGCCGGTGGTACGGACGCGGGTTCGCCGCGCTCCTCTCGGCCCTGGACCGGCTGCCGGAGAGGTCCCGGAAGCCGGGCGGCGATCGGCGCGCCGGCGGTCCGCTCTCCAGTCCGCCGGCAGGCGACGCCACCCTCGAGATCCCCGTCCCGGGGGTGCTACGGCCTCCTCTCTGGGTCGAGATGTCCCCCAGCCCCCTCGGATTCCCCGCCGCGGCGGAGCGGGTCGAGCCGGACGCGGGGTGCGTGCGGTGGCGGCTGCCGGAGGAGATCTGGGACCGTCTTCCGCCGGGCCGCTTCCGGCTCCAGTTGACCGGAGCGAACGGTGCGGAGGGACCGAGCCGATGGCTCCACAAGCCGGCGCCCGCGCCGATGGATCGCCGGTGACGCGCTCGCGCCCCCGCACGGTGCGCGTTCCCAAGGGAGATCCCCGGGACCGCGCGGGATGGTCGCGGTCAGCCGGCGCGTCCGGCCAGCGCCACCGTCGTCGCCGGCAGGCGAACCTGGAGGCGCCCGAGCGGGCCCGGCATCGGTACCCCCGTCTTCTCCCCCACCAGCTCCAGGGAGAAGTAGCTGGCGTAGGGAACGGGCCGGATCTCGACGTAGCCGCCCAGCCCCAGGAGCCGCGCCAGGCTGCGGCGATCGAAGTAGGTCACGTGCTCCGGCATCTTGTAGAACGGCCACCGGCG
>JASFUJ010000001.1:0-32071 GCA_050050355.1 Acidobacteriota bacterium | reverse complement strand
CAAACATTGAAGTTGATTTTTTATTGATTAAAGCTTCGCCGCCTTCAGCTTCGAAACCAAGACCCCCAGCAATTGAAAAAGGTATTCCGCCCCGTGAATGACTTCTTCCCCGTAAAATATCCCCTTTTGAATATTTATCAGGCGAACTTCTAATTTTATTCACGCGCTGAATACCAGCAACAACAGCCGCCGCCGCCGCCGCAATACCTAAAGCCGTTCCGACAACTGGAATACCTGACAACGAAGTGAAAGCTTGTTGCGCCCCTTGATATGTTGAAATTAATGTTGAAGCAATCGCAGCGGCTTTCCCTGCTTTTGTTTGTTCCCCAAGAATTGAAGCGTATGAATCAAACACCGATTGAAAACCCGCAAGTTTAGCGTCTGAAATAGAATCCTGAAGAAGCTTTTCACGTTGGGCGTATTTCTTATTTATTTTGTCAATATCAGCCCCAGTCTTTTCAGCGTTTGCAATTTCGGCTTCTTTTTCCATTTCAAGCCGCCGTTGCATAACTTCAAAGGTTTTATTCCCTTGTTCTTCAAGAAATATCAATTCGTTTTCCGCGTCAATTGCCTTCTGTTCAGCTTCAGCTTCCTTTCTTGCTTGATTTAGTTCGTCAATTGAAGCTTGATTTTCTTCGTTTATAGTTGCAATAGCTTCATTATATTCAAGCTGGGAAATCTGACCTTCTTCAAGTCTTAAAGCTTCATATTCCCGACGCTTTTCAGCAAGTGCTTCAAGCCTTCGCGTTTCTTCTGCAACCGCTTCTTGTGTCAGGAATTTATCTGAATCAAGCTTTGATTTGTTCGCCCGAATATATTCACTTAATTCAAACCGCGCCAATTCAATCGCAGCTTCAGCGGCTTCTTTGTCCGCTTCCATTTTCTTTTTAGCGGCTTCGATTGCGTCGGCTTCTTTTTGGTCTTCAATTGCTTTTATTTGGTCAGCGGCTTCTTTTTGAAGTGCAACACGATTCGTTAATTGTTCAGAAGTTTGACCTGTTATTCGTTCTTGAATGTCTGCAATTTCAGTTTCAGCTTCGGCGCGGGCGTCAAGTGCTTCGGTTGTTTCGCCTTCAACTTTAATTCTAAGATTCGCAACGTCAAGGGCTTTTTGTGCAAGTGCAAGTTCTTCGTTCAACTGTTTGTTCAAAACCTTTCCTAGTTCTTCGTTTGCTGCAATACGTTCTTTAATCGACTTGTTTTCGTCGTCCCTAACTTGACGAAGCTTTTCGGCTTGTTTCTGATATTCAAGTTGCGTCTTTCTTGCTTGCCTTTGCGCTTTTGTGTATTCTAATTCAGCAAGCGTAAGTTCTTTGTTTGCCTTTGCAGTTTCTTCAATTGCCGCCGTAAAGTTGTGAAGATTGTCGGCGGCTTTGTCAAGACCTACAAGACGAAGACCTTTTTCAAGGGCTTGCATTGTTTTAAATATTCCTTTTTCAACTAATTCAAAACCTTTTACAAGTCCGTCAACAAGGAATTTCCCAAGCGGTTCAAGGAATTTTAACAAACCTTTAAAAACGCCAGTAATGCCAGACACCGCCGTTTTAACTTTGTTCATTGTTTCCTCGTTCCGTTGCATTGCATTTTTAATCAATAAGAACGCGCCAGCAATCGCAGCAAGAACAATCCCAACGGGCGTTGCTATAAATGCAAGCGAAGCTTTAATAAATCCCATCATTCCAGAAGTAGCGGCTTTCAATCCACCCTTCAAAAGATTTGTCGCGCCGCCAGCTTCAGAAGAAGCCGTAATAATATTTTGAAGACTTAAATCAGAAGCGTTGATTCCTTTCGTATATTCCCCAATTGAATCTTTTCCCTGAATAAATTCAGCACTTTGACCGCGCAAAGCTTCTGTTTGTTCGTCAATGGCTGTGTTTAATTGTTCCCTAAGCTGAATTTCTTCTTCTGTGTCCCCTGCAATGTTTTTCGCAATTTGCTGAAGTTGACGTCGGCTGTCGTAAAGTTCTTGCGTTGACTTACCTTGAACTTGCATTGTCTTTGTTAGGTCTGTGTTTGCAGCATCTAAAGCCGCCGCGAAGTTCTGATTGTCCCTGTAAGCTTTATTCAAATTCTTTAATTGTGCTTCAGACTTCGCGTAAGCCGCCGCCCCTTCTTCAGTTGTACGGTCAAGGTCTTTTTGCGCGTTTTTTACCTTGTCGATTTCCTTTTGAAGTCGAACACTTTCTTTGATAACGTCGTCAACGTTAATCGTTAAGCTTGCAATATTTACTTGTTCTGGCATATCTACAATATTTTATTATTCATAATTAATTAAACAAGTTATTTTGACCGTGTCTGTGTCAGTCAATCCGAATTCGTCAGTTACGGTCAATTGACATTCATAAACGCCGACGTTTTCTTCGTCGTTTGTTACAATCAAACTTACAATCGTTCCGCTTTCGCTTGAAAGTGTCGCGTCTGAATTCGTTGGCTTCGATAATATTTCCCAAGCATAAGAAACTATTTCGCCCGTACTGTCATTTGAAGCCGAACCGTTCAGTTGAATATAAGACGGGGCTGAATAAACTTCAGGCGGCGTCAAATATACTGTGTTGTCTTCGCCCGCGTTAGCATTTGGCGCGTAATTAGTATATTCAAGAACATTCGCGGTTAATATTCCAGTTAATTCGGGATAAGTCCCGCTTCCTTTGTCAGCAATTGTAAAAGACCATTGTTCAACATAGTCGTCAACACCCCCAAGAACTTCAACAGCCGTCAACGCTAATTCAGAAGCTAATATTTCAGTTTCTTCGGTAATTGTTACGCCGTCTTGTTTCAATAATACATTTGAATTGAATCCGTCAATTATCTTGATTTTTAAAGGTTCGTCAAGTTCTGGGTCTTCATAACCTGTTTTTAAATTATTCAAGGTAATTGTCCGCGTTGCAAGTCTTTGCATATTAAAAGAAAAGTTTCCGATTTGCGTCGGCGGCTTGTTTGAAGGAAATTCTTTTATTTCAATCATTTCAACTTTTGACGGTTTCCCTTGCGTGTTCTGTATTGCGTTAAGATAATAAAAACGACCTGTTTGCTTCAGGAATTTAAGCTTAAAGAAATCAATATTAAAAATGTCAATAACAGATAAATTGATTGTGAATGTCATTTTCTTGTAGTTTTCAATTAAATTCTGAAAGGCACTATAAAACACATTCAAAAAATATTGCATTGTCATAAATTCAATACCAAGAAAAGGAATGTCTTCACTTGCCGAAACGCCTGTTGATTCGTCGAATAACTTCGCATTAATTGAAAGGTTGTGTCTTTCAATATACATTACTTTTAAAGCCGTTTCTTCATTGACCGCCGTTGTGTATTGTATATCTTCATAATAGTACAATTCTGGTTCAACGTCAATCGAACCCGAAATTCTTATCGTTCTTGTATTTGACGGCGGGTAAAGCGTTGTTTTTGTGTAATCAAAATTTGACCCTGACCCTTTGCCCTGATATGAAATAAAGTTGTCGTCAGAATCATAAAAGCAAACAAAAGCATTGTCTGAAGTTCTGACGCGTCCTGAAGCCTTAAAGGTTTTATTTTCTAAATCTATATTTAAAAATTTATATTCGATTCTGTCTTCAATTTCCGTGTCGTCAATTATCAAATCTTTTATGATAACAGTTTGTTGACCAGAAACGCCAGCCCAGAAAAACGCAACCCTATTCGGATAAGCCGAACCTTTTGGAAGCTTCACGTCTATTTCTTGCCATTCGGTCGAAGGTGTTATTGATAAAGCCCCAGAAGTTGAAGTTGTAACAGCGTAGTACATCGTTGCCGAACCTGTAAGCCATTTAATTTTGAACTTCGTATGAACGTCGTTCCCGACTGTAATTCCTGAAATTATTGAAGTGTCCGAAAACATGACATTCCCGCCAGTTCCAGTAATATCAATTTTTATTCCGCCTTCTTGAATAACTATTGAATTTACATTTGCCTCGCCTAAATTAAAAGAAAATACACCGATGTCCGTTCCGTCAATTACCGTGCTTGAATCAAATCTTGAATCCGAAGGAACAAGGTTCACAATTTCAATGGTACCGTCTGTTTTTAAAATTGCTGGCTTTCCAATTCCGTCTTCAGTCAATTGCGTTTCAACTTCCGTTTCTGTTTGCGTTTCTTCGCCCCAGATAGGAACTTTATAAACTGAATTACCAGATAAAGACGTTCCTTTCGCTGGAATTTCAAAAGGACTTGTAAACATTGTCTTTTCACTTTCAGCGTTTACATTATCAATTAATAATTCACCGTCATTCGTCGGAACAACAATTGATTCGTCGTATTTAAACGAAGCCTTGTTTGTTTTCGCATATCCCGAAACATAATCTTCAGAATCAATCGAAACTAATTTTGAAGACCAATCTTCAGCCGTTGCCCTATCAGAAAGCAAGGCTTCAATTCGTTTAAATTTAAACTCATTTGTATTTTGCACTGGATGCAAAACAAGACCATATCTGTTGATAACGTCCTTCAGAAAGTCAAGTTGATTCATTTCACCGATATAGTCAATCGGGCTAATTACCTGACCGCCTGTTTGCAAATATAAAGTCGAAATAATACTTGCACTATAATTCAAAGTATAATATTGATAGCCGCCTTCTTGTTGATAATAGTAATCATAGTAAGAACTTGCAGTGATATAAACCGAAATTTTGTCGCCAGCACTAACCGAAAACACAATCTTTTTTGTTTTTGAATATTCGTCCGTTAATAAGCTTATGTAACTTATAGCTGAACCATTTTTTTTAACTATAATCGAAGCGTATGTTTCATAAAGATTGTAATCAACAGCAATGTCAAGCCTATAAGTTCCAGCGACAGAAAACAATATTTCGCCGTCTGATATTGAAGCACCGACAAGACTGTTGTTAACTAATGTAATTTTTTCAGTTTGTGTCAAATATTCGTTTGAAGTTTCATATTCTGAAACCGTGTTCGAAGTCGTTCCGCCTTTGTCTTCTGATATTACTGACGAATATTCTAAAGTATAACCGCGTGAAGGCGTCAAAACTTCATTTAAATACTTTTCATTTGTTGTAAAGAATTCACCTTGCAACGTTAGTCCGTTCGCTTCAAATATCCTTCTGAACAAAGTATGTGTAAATATTGACGGGGCTTGTTTTTCAACTTTAATCGCTGAAGAAACGCCGCGCCCGAAGTCCGCAATCGCATAAATAAACCCTTCCTTATTTGAATAACTGTCAATGTAATTTTGTGTTGTTAAAATATGGTTTAAATCTTCAAGCGGCAAATCTGAAAGCTTCTTGTCTTTTAATAATTCTGAAAGGCTTCTGATTCCGTCAATTAAATTTATTTGATAGTCTTCTCCTGAAGATTCCCTTATAATTGCATAACCATTCGAAACAAGATAAACACCGTCAACAACATAGTCTGCAAGAACTTCTTCGTAAGGCTTGCGACTTGTATTCCCCATCGTTCCAAGCATTTCAAAAAAAGCTTTGTTTCTTGAAGTTTTCGGAATCTTAATCGTGTATGAAAATGAAGACTTTCTTTCCGTCATGCTTGTAACTTCGCCGATTTGAATTCGCCGCGTTATTGGCTTGTCGTAAATATCAATTTTCGTTTTGTTTAAAAATAAACTTTCAGCCATTTCTTAAAGTTTTGCGGTTTGTACTTCTGGCAAATCAATTGTCAACGCTATTTCATTTTTTGACTTTTTATTACTAAATGAAATTACACCGTCAACAAAAACGTCAATGAATCGACCTTCAACATAAGCTTCAGTTGCCGTAAACATTTGAACCAAAGGGCTGACAAAAATGTCTTTTAAAAGTTCATAGTCATAAGATTCATATTTTGTTTTAACGTTTACAGTTCCCGCCGCCGTCTTTCCAATGCTTTTATAATTACTTGTTGATTCTCCAATGTTTTTAAATTCATTGTTCGTTACTTTTCCAATGTCAGAACCTTTTAATTGTCTGATATAATATTCGTCAAACAAGTAATGACTGAAGCCGCCGTTCCTGTTAAACCATTTTAAATAAATTCCTGAACAATTTTTCTTTTTGCGCAAGAAAACATTCGCCTTAAAAGTTGAACCTTCGTAAATTCCCAGCCTGTTCAATCCTACAATTAAAGGAAGGAAATTGTCAAACGTCCAATTATTACGACCGCCCCTGTCAATGTTAATTCTGAAAGCTTCCTTTCCTGTTGAAACCATTCCTTCAGATTCATTCCCAGTATTAAAGTTCTTTACCTTTACAGTTTTTCCGCTTTCGATTTGCTGAATATCAAAATGAAACGGAAAACCTTCGAAATAAGTCAAGTCGTGATTTATTCCGTCTGGCGAATATGACAATAATTGATAATTGTTTTCGTGAATAGGTTCGCCAATCTGTTTAACAGCCTTGAAGAAGTCGTAAACCTTTGTTACAAATTCATTTTCAAGGCTTTGAATAAGTTCTATTTGCTTTAAATAAAACACCGTACTTGTTGACTGAAGGTAAAATTGAAAACGCATATCCCCAAATGAAGAACCAAAAACAACCGCTGTGTTTATTTGCTGCCATGTATCGGTAAAATTCAAAACAATTTTGTTCCCGTCTGTATTTAATCTAACAGCACCAGAAGCGTCGCCTTTAATCCATACGCGAAGATTAATATTTCGCCCTCTTAATTCTGGGTCAAAGTCATTTATCGACCATAAAGAAGGGTTTGTTCCTCCGTCTTGGTTAATTGATATTTTGAAATAGTCTTCAGCTTCGTCAGTTAACTTTTCAATGTAATTATTTGCATTCGGGTATCTTATTTGCCATATTCCCGCAATTGTCCCGTTTGTTGTCGTGTTTTCGTCCAATTCTGAACCCGCTGGAATAACATCTTCAACAGACCCAGAAACGCCAATGACTTTAACTTGAATACTTTGTTCAAGATATAAACCCGCTATTGTTTTATAATACGAATCTGTAAAATAATTGTCGTCTTCAAATCCGCTTTCGTTGAATATTGCCTTTACTGATTCTTTAAGATTGAATAAATAAACGCCGTTTTCGTCTGGATAAATAACGAATACGCGCGGGAATTTTTCAACTGGGTAAACAGTTATTTCAGCTTTGTAATTGTCTGGCAAATCCGACGTAAATTCAATAAATGAATCGTTATAAGCTGGATAAATCCCGTAAGGTTCTTTTGTTAATGTAATAGCCATAATCTAAACGTTTTTAGCCAGAATTTCAAGTTCGGCGTTAATTTGTGTTATAATCCTATTCACGTTCAATTGTGAAACCCTATCAATAATTCTGTCAATTCTTTCAGGCGTAATCACTTGTTCGTAAATTCTTAACCATTCAGAAGGGTTCGTTCCTTCTTCATGTATTTTTCTAGCAATTAAAAATGCAAGACTTTTTTGACTTATATTTCTTTCAATTGCCTTGATTCCTTTTACTTGCAACCATTTTAAAATTGATTGCTGAAGTGTCGGTTCGCCCGCCTTTCCTTTCTTCTTCGTTTTTCCGCGACCAGCTAAATAAACATAACCGCGAATTGTCGCCTGATAAGGCGAATAAATCGCTTCAAGACCTTCGGCGAATTGCCCTGAAGCTTTCCTTCCAGACTGTTCGTAAACCGTCAAAATGTCGCTTAATATAGCGTCAATTTCTTCTTTTATTACTTCTTGGTCTGTCATTCGTCAATTGTCAATTGATAAGTACAAATAAGACCGTCGAAATTGTAATCGAATATATTTACGACTTCTGTTGTTTCCCATAAATCAAACACAACGTCGTAACCGCAACGAATTTCGTCTTTAATCGTTTTAAGGTCGCCCGAAACAATCGGCTTAATATAATTCTGATACCTCGTATCGTAATCCTGTTCGTCAATGTCTGAAGAAAAAAGAATCATAAATGAACCCGAATAAACTTTCTTTTCAGTAATTCCCGAATCGTTGTCAATATCCCTGATTTTTACAGGGTCTAAAAATATATGAGAAACATTTTTTTGTTCAGCGGCTTTAAAAAGATTTTGAAAGTCGTGTCGTCCGTATTCGAAGACCCAGCCGTTTGACGTTGCCAAAGCTTTTAATATTTCATACATAATTATTTCGTTTTAATTTCGTTCATTTCCTGACTTATATCAGAAGCGGTCTTTCTCATTAATAGAATTGTGAATACTTCTGAATATTCCATGTTCATAAAATATTCGTATTTCGTTGCGTCCCCGTTCGAAAGGCTTTCAAGCGTGTTGTAAATACCAAACTTTGACATTCTTTCAGCCCCGTTAACCATTTCCCATTTAACATTTAATTTTGAAGGCGTGAAAGCGTTTTCTTCGGCTGTCAATATAACCTTTATTTGTTCGCGTATTGAATTTAAAAGCCCGAAGAAGTCTATTATCTTGAAGTCAAGAACTTCTTCTTGTGTACAATTTTGTACTAAAGCAACAATTTTAATCAAGTCCCTATCTTCGCCCGAATCAATATCCTGTTTAATTTCTTCAACTTCCTTCAACTTCATTTTATAAAGCTGTTGTTCAGTTTCCTTCGGTTTCAAATACCTTAAAGCAATCAAGTATTGTTCAATCACTTCAGGCGGTTGATTCAAATATTCAATTAGTTTAAAATTATCTATTATCATAATTCAAAAGTACAATTATTTAACAAATTTTAAGTCGCCGCCAGTTGTAGAAGATTTCGACAACACTTCAGCGAAGAAATATCTTGACGGGTCGATTAAGTGATTCCAGTCGTCAACGGGAACGCCTAACTGTTCACCCGCCTTATTGAACTTATAAGAATAATTTTCAAATTCGTCAATTAAATTTTTACCAATAAGGACAAGTTCAAATTCTTGCATGACTGAAATTCCGAAGTCAATGTCTTTAACGTCTGACTTCTTAATCTTAACGCCGTAAGTTCTTAATTCCGCAATTGACTTCGGCTCTGAAGCGTCCGCGATTATTATTCCGTCAATAAGTTCTTTGTCTTGTTTTATGTGGGCTGCAATTTGACTATTCAAAAGACCTTTCTTGTAAAGCGATTCTTTCAAGTAAATCTTATTATCAAACTTGTAAATCTTGACAATTCCAGTCGGGTCGCCAGAAAAACCCCAGTCCAAAGCCGCCCCAAGATAACGCGCGCCTGAAGGAACTTGTTTCGCTTCCTTCCAGTTTTCGAAAATTATTCCTTCAGTTATTCCCAGAAGTCCAAGACCCAGAACACGCCACTTGTTTTGAAAATATTTCGAACCTTCGTCGGCTTTCTTTTTAAACCAAAGAATCGAAGCTTTTTCTTTAACAGGAATAAATTCGTTATGTGTGAAGTTTAAAACTAAATAATCAACGTGAGGTTCGCCGATAAGTTCTTTGTGAACCCAGAAGCGTCGGCGCGGGTTGTAATCAAGAATTGTGAATTCTGAAGTCCTTGAATATAATTCAATATAAGTCGAAAACTTTATAAAGTCGGCTTCATTTATATACAAGTGTGTTCTTCTCGAACCAAGCCTTGACCCTTCGCCGTCAACGGAAAAGAATTCAATTACATTCGAACCGAACGTGTAAGTGTGGTCTGATTTATTGACGTGAAACTTATCATATAAACCCCAGCTTTTAAGAATCTTTTCAAAATCCCTAATTGCGCCCGATTTTAAATTCGGCAGGCTTTGAGCAACGACGGAAAGAATTAAATTTTGACGCTTGGAAATAGCCAACAAGATAAACAACATCAAAATCGAAACCGTTTTTGAAGAACCTTTTCCGCCTTGAATGATTCTGACTTCTTTTTTTAGTTGACATATCTTTTCAAAAGCGGTCGTTGTTTTATATTGACCCGCTAAACTCATTCACCGTTTAATATTTGACTGACAATTGTCATGTGCTTTTCGTTACTGGCGTGAATATTGATTTCGGTCGCCTTTTGTTTGTTGTCAGCTTCGTAGAATCCCAAGTGTTTGTTCATCATATCAATTGCACGTTCTTTCGATACGAAATGAAGTTCAATCGTTTCTTCAGTATTAAGCAAATGACCGTCCTTGTCGTAAAAATGCTTTAATCTTGTTTTGTATTTTGTAATTAAACGACGGACTTCAACAGGCAAAGCTTTTATTTGTTCGGCTGAAAGTGAAATTGTTTCTGTTATATCGGCTTCAATCCAGTTTTGAAGTTCTTTCAAAATTCCTTCATGTGTCATATTGACAACCTTCGCCGCTTCTTGATGTTTTTCAAGAATATAAGCTTTTACTTCTGGCAACGCCTGAATCTTTGAGAAATTGACTGTCGCCGTTTCTTCCTTCTTAATTTTTGGATAAAAGGCACGGTAAGCCGCCGCGCCGTTGAATTTATTTACAAACCATTCATCAATGATTCGTTTGTATTTATCAAGTGTTCTGGGCGTTAAGTTTCTTTTATTTTGTTCATTTTTAAACTTGTTCTGTTTGCTCATATTCCCGAATTTCAAAATGTGCTAAATCCCAGCCAAGACTTTTATTCTTTTTCTTCTTCCAAAGTCCGCCCCAATGCAAATATAAATGTTTTGGAACCTTGCCTTCTTCTTGTAATTCTTGCCAAGCTTCCAGCATTAACATTCCAATAACACCGAAGCGACCTAAAGCGTCGTAACAAAGACCTTCGCCAACAATATAAGGAACTAGGTCAAGGGCTTGACCTTCGCCGTTTTCGTCTTTCTTTTGGTGAAATGATTTCTTTATATATCCGTCGCACTTAGACCATTTCTGTTTGAATATCCAATTTTGACGACTTGCTTCACGGACGCCGCCGTCCATAGGAACGCCGAAGTCAACAGGTGAACACATCAAAGCGCGGTCTGAAGCTAAAATCAAATACCTTGAAACGCCTTTTCTTCTTTGTTGGCTTGTATTTCCGAAACTGAATTTATTTCTGATTTTCATAATTTTATGATAAGTCAATGATTGCTTTTTCAGCCATTTTCGAATGACCCGTTGCGTTCGGGTGTGTTGGTATCGTTGCAGAATCCGAAATATAAGTCGGATAAGCATTTTCGAATGTTATTCCGTCTTTGTCAAATTCAATCAAACGACAACCCATTTGATTCGCAACTTCACGAATTGCGTTGTTGAATTCTGGAAGCGTGTTCGTTCCGTTACGTGTTGGAAAATGGTCGTAAACAACACGCTTAAAAACGTTCAGCGTACAAAGAACAACTTCAGCCAAAGGATAAGTTTCGCGTATAGTTTTAACCAAAAGCGTCAAGGCTTCCTTGTAACCATAATCAGAAACATTCACAATGTCGTCAGAAGGAATTTCAGTTTCAGAAGCGTCGAACGAAGTTAATTTTGCGTAGGGCGTATGACTGAAGTCATTTGTCCCGCGATAAACAATAACCAAGTCAGGCGTTTCGTAAACCCCCGCGTCGTTTCGCTTCTGTAATTTGTTTATTTGCGCTGGATGCCACGCGTAAGACGTTTTATATTGTTCAATACTTCCTTCGTGTGAACTAATCGAAGCCCCAGACCAAGAAACATTTTGAAGTATTTCCCAGCCTTTTCGTTCCGCCAGTATTCCCCACCAAAGTTGATTTTGTGTAAGTGCATTATAATTCAAAGGCTTTCCGACAACCTTCCCAATGTCGCCAGAATCGGGGCTAAATGTCTTCAGAACTCCAATGTCTGAAGATTGAACTGTATAACCGCCAATTGTTAAGCCCGCGTCAACGTCGTATTTTGTTACATAAGCTTCAATTGTTCCGCCTACGTCAGAAGAAAGAACTTCAATTTCAACGGCGTTGTTATCAGAAGCGGTCGAAATTGAATCCCCGATAATTGAAACCTTCAAGCTTTCCGTTTCTGGGTCTTCAATCCCGATTTGCGTTTCAATTATGTCAACTCTGTCTTTAAGCTTACTTATTTCCCCGAAAACAATTTCTGTGTCGTCAATTACTAAATCTTTGATAATTACTGTTTGTTTTCCAGTTGTACCAGCCCAGAAGAAAGCAACGCGATTCGGGTATTCTGTACCCTTTGTCAATTTTGCGTTCACTATTTGCCAACTTGTCGAATGTGCAATCTGAACCGCGCCAGTTGTTGAAGTTGTAACAGCAAAATAAAGCTTGTCATTCCCTTCAAGCCATTTAATTTTGAACTGACAATGAACTTCATTCCCGTTTGTAATTGAAGATATTATCGAAGTATCGTTGAAATTCACATTCCCGCCCGTTCCAGTTATGTCGATTTTTACGCCTTCCTGTTCAATTGCGATTTCGTCAACGGTTGCAGCCCCAAGCGTAAATTCAAAAACACCTATATTCGTTCCGTCAATGTTTGTGTCTTCGTTAAACCTTGAATCTGAAGGAACAATATTTTCGTCAAATATTTCTTCGTTCAAAGCGTCAACTTGAAGTTGAACTTGCTGCAAATCCTGTTCACCTACGCCGAAACCTTGTTCGTCAATAAGAACTTGAAAGTCTTTGATTGCTATTTCAGCAACCGCGCCAACAATCAAGAACGCTAACCTGTCAGCGTAAACAGTTCCGACCTCAACGCTTCCTTCGAAAAGCTGATAATCGCTTGAAAGTGTAACCTTGTCCGTGTAATCACTTTCGGGGGCTGTGTCGCCAGCACTAATAAAAAGTTTCTTGCTTCCTGAAATCCATTTCGCGTAAAACTTATAATATAAAGTTTGTCCGTCGTTACCGTCTAAGATTGTAGTATTTGCAAGAACGAAGTTCGCCGCAACTGTATTTTCGATTCTAAGCGCGTTCGTTTCGTACAAATACAAGTTCCCAGTTCCGACAGTTATTGCAAATTCGCCAGCCGTTGACAACGTTACAGGTGTATCGGAATTAAAGCGGGAATTATAAGGCAATATCGTTCTATTTACAAACCTGTCAGTTGCCGCCGCTGAAAGTGCTTCGCTTTCATTTGTCGGGTCGATTTCAGATAAAACAAGACTTGCGTCCTTTACGTAAGCCGAACCGTTCCAATGATAATAACCATTATTTGAAGAAGTCGAATCGTTTGAAACTTTATAAGAAACAAGCAACGTCCCAGTTACAGGAAGTTCAGCCAAAGTTTCATAAACAACAACGCCCGTGTATTGGTTTTCTTCAATGTTGTCGATTCTGTTTGAAAGAACTTCAATGTCGCTTTCACTTAAAGCGTACCAAGTAACAGCAAGAATCGCCGAAATAGTGGCTTCTTGTGTGCTGTAAGTTTTACCGTCAATTGAAAATTCTGTGTATTTTGTTGAATTAACAAGCCTTTGCTTTGTGTCATATATCGAATAAATTCCGATACCTTGTGAACCTTGCGCCAATGGTTGATAAATCTTCGCAAACATTACGCCGTCAATTGTGAAGTGCTTTTCGTCGTATGAATTAATTAAAATCATTGCTTTACTTTTTATCGGTTATATTATTCTTTTCAATAGCACAAAGAAGCCGCTGAATAATCGACATAAACGCCCGCCTTATTGCTTCAAGCATCTTCGTAATATAGTCAGTATTTTCGATTTGTTTCTTCGTCTTGATTGCCAGAATATTCGTAATACATGAAATACCTTCGTTTACAATTATTATGTCGATGATGGCAACAACAAAATAGTTAAAATTTAAACTTAAGCCTTTTGCCATTAAAGCAACTATCATCGGAATAACTAAAATAGAAAGCTTCGAAACCATTCCCCAGCCCAATCTTTTAAGACTAAACTTCTGACCCAGCCTGAAGGCTTTAATTACTCCAAGCACCGAATCAATGACCATTAATAAAAATAAAACTTTCACAATTCCCGTTTTAATTCCCAAGTACACAAACAAGGCATAAAGCAAACTTTTTACAAAGTTCAAAATGTCTTCCATATTCAATAAATTTTAAAAGTTACGCCAATATGAACAACGTTCTTCGTGTCATATCCGACTATAAATATTCGATTTTTTTCTTTATTTACCAAGTTAAGATTTAAACCGAACGCAGGTTCTTTGAATCCGTAGGCAAAGCCGCCCGCAAACAAGGATATTTTTTCGGGTTCTTTTTGAACGCTTATAATATTTGGCTTAGTCAAATAATGGACTGATTGAGTTTTCAAAGTCCCTATGACTTCACTTTTAACCGTTATTGTTTGAACTGAATCTTCGAACACCTGATTGTATTTCCGTTCTGTTATTGCTTCTTTATAAAGCGAAATTTGCTTCAATCTGTCATTGTCTTTTATTGCCTGTTCATATTTTTCAAGCAAATCTTCATTGACTGGGTTTTCTACCTTAACAACTTTTACAACTTCAATGTTTCTGATTGAATCTTTATAAATAACAGTATCAAAACGCTGTTCTTCGATAGGGTTTTCAACTGTCATTTCGTTTTCTTGTGAAGGAACAATAATCTGTTCTTCTTCTTTCTGGCGTAGCGATACAATATAAATCACTAAAGCAATTATTATCAAATTGTAAATTACGCCTTTGTTTAATTTTATACTGTTCATTCTGATTCGTTATAAGGATAAACTTCAATGATTCCAGTCATTGTAATTAAAGTAACTATGTAAGGAACAACAGAAGCGTCAACGTTCTTCGTGAATCGCGTCAAAGCTTGCTGAATGTCGTCGGCTAATATCAAATAATGAAGCTTTACTTTCTTTTCCTTTCCCGCGCCTTCGTCAAGTGTTATCATTTCGGCGGCAACCTTGAACCATATTTCGCCAGAATCGTAAGGAAAAAGTTCAACAATGTTCGCTTTCTTTATAGCTTCAATTTTCAATTCGCCAGAAACGTAAGGGGTCAGTTCTTCAATTGTCCGCGCTTCGGCTTCTGTGAAACTTTTCGCGTCAAATAGATATGTTTCGGAAACTGTTTTGTCTTTCCCGTCGTCGCCTGTCTTATTGAATTTTATTTTTACTTCAAACCAAGTGTTCATAATTGATTGATTTAATATACAACTTCATGTCCTTCGGCAATAATATAAAATGACGTTAATGTTGAAAGGTCGTCTTGAATAATTACTTGTAAATCTTCCCCAGCTTCCAGCCTTATCGCAACGCCAATTTTATTTTGACCCGCAAAAGTTAAACGTCCCGTGAATCCGTCTTGTCCTATTGCTGGATTCGAAGCCGCCTGAACATTAAAATCGTACATTATATTTGCAAGGTCGCCGTTTGTTTTGGCGTTTAATATATTCCTGTAAGTTCCGTCAATTTTCCTGATAACAATTCCTTTCGTTAGACCGCCAACAATGTCGCCAAATTTTGATAAATCGACAGCACTTGCAGCCGTACAAACAAACATTAAACGCGTAACATCAAAAGTCGTTTCAAGCGTTCCAAGCATCAAAGCGGGATTTCTTAATCCAAACGCAACAGGCGTTATACTTCCGTTGACATTCATGTTCTTAATTGCGCCTATAACATAAGAACCCGCTGGAAAATCAAAGTCAAAAGGCGTGTCGGCTGAAATTACACTTCCGTTAATAGCTAGAATTTCACCTAAATAAAAACGGTTGTCGTCTGGACTAAATAAAGTTAAATGTTGACCGACTGCAAAACTTGTAATACTTGCAACTGTTACGTCTTTTTCACCAATCGCAACCGCGCCCGTTGAAGTTGAAGAAACAACTGGGGTGTTAAACGGATTTATAACGACTGGGCTTGTTTGGTCTGAAATTGCAACGTCATTATTTTTCAAAGCCCCGACTTCGTTCAATAGTTCCATTAATTCACCCCATGAATTAACGTCTGTTATTTCAGCATAACCACGCGAAGCAACAATTTTATTTCCTGTGAATATGTTTCTAAGCGAAAAGTTTCTTGTTTCGTCAGTTCCCTTTTCGTTGTCGTATTCAATTGTATAGTGGTTTTGATGGTAGTCAAGACCGTCAATAGTAAAAAAACCGTTCTTTGAACTTCTTTCAATGGTTATCATAATTTACTAAATTTTTGGGTTGAAAATGAACCTACCGAAAACCTATCCTTCAAATATTTGTCGCGGTCTGAAGCTGTGCAATATCGCGGGAACGTTGCTGTATTTGCAAGAATGTATAATTCAATGAATTTAAACTTGACACCCGCGTCAACTTGCGCTTGCTTTTGCATGTCTTTTAAATAATTCCTGTCAACTGGCGTTCCGTCTTGTGTTTCCTTAACTATAAACCCGAAAGCCGTGTCGTTTACTGGCTTCATATAGATATAACGCGAATAAGCATAGTCAGCAAGAAGTTTTTTAATTCCAGCATGTTCAAAGCTTTCGCCGTTGTATTCAAATTCTGAACCGTTCATTAATTCGGAATAAGAAGCTTCAGCCGCGTTTTTTATTACGTCAAAATAAAATTCCCCTAATATTTCAAGAAGGTCGGATTGTTGCGCCAGCGAAATCGCTTCGTCAATCTTCGCGTCGTCCCTTTTTATTGAAACATTTCTAAATGACGCGAATTCCGTTGCTGTTATCAAATTAGCCATTTTGTTTAATTTTGTACTGTTTTACTATTCTGTTCAACTGGATTCCCTTCGCCGTCAAAACCGCCGACCATTTGTTTTGCTTTCTTTTCGCTGAATCCGTAAATATTTACAATTATAGAAACCGCGTTTTCTCTGTCAATTGTCTGTTCTTTTACAGCTTTTACAACGTCAAGAATTGCAGTAACACCACCAACAGAACCGCGAAGCGTCGCTTGTGCTTGTTTATTTATATTTACGCTTCCTTGTTCCTGTTCATCAACATAAGGATTCAATATCTTCAAACCTTCTTCAATCTTTTTGCCTTCTTGAAAAAGTTTCATAATACCAGAAAACACTTCTTCGAATTGGTCGCGTTCTTCTTCGCGGTTTTCCCATAGCTGAAGCTTTGCTTCCTTCAGCATTTCCCCAGAAGAACCGAAAAGCGAATTGTCTGTCTGTGAAACTAACATTAAAGGAACTGTAAAGGCTTTACAAATGTTCTTTTCTGCTTGCTTGTCTGAATATTCGAACAGTTTATCGTTATAAGTTCCCGAAAGGTCGTCAAGTTTTACTTGCTTTGAAAGGTCGTCCGATTGCTGGGACGTTTCAAGAAGAAGAACGTCAGACGAATTTTCAGCCCCTCTAAGCGAATTTAAGTCCTTTTTGAATTCTTTCCTTGTGTCGTCGTCTTTAAACGGCTGAACAGTCAATAATTTTGTATTTAAAAAGCCTTTTGACGCGCCCCGACTTCTGAACGTTTGCGAATTCGCTTCAAGAAGTGCTTCAGATAAGGCGGGGTTTAAATCTGTTAATGAATAAATATATCCGTCGTCTTTACGTAAGTGCAAGATTTGACCGTTGTAGTTCTGAATGATGTCTTCAATCTTAGCTTCTTTCGCGCCTTTTTCTTTTGAAGCCGCGCGAATTTGACCTTCAATTACTTTTTTTTCTGGATTGTATTTGTCAACAACCTTGAAATCTGAAGGCTTAATCTTTTTACTTTTGGATTTATCCCAGTTATCATAAACAAGAAATTTCCCCGAATATCCTTTGTCGTCAGCTTTCCCGATTCTTACGTCTGTTACTGGAACGACAACAATTGCTTTGACGTCAAGGTTTGCGTCATAAGTTACTTGTAAATAACAATTATTATGTTTTGAATATTGGCGGGCGGCTATTCTTAAAACTTCGTTCAAGCTTTGACCCTTGCTGTTTACTTTAACTTTTCCAGCGTCGCCGAATGATTTTCCGTAAATAGCTTTTGCGACACGGTCGGCGCAATTCTTTGAAGTAATTGACATTGAAATCAAGGCTTCAATCAATGACGGAAAGGCGTTGTCAGAACCAAAATTGAAACATTCGTTTCTTTTATCAACTTTTACGTCAAGAATAGTGCTTGACACTTGGTTATAATATAGCTTCATTTTCTTTGAGTATAAAAATTAAGGGCTTCACTTTACTTGACACAAGCAAAATAAAGCCCTTTGATTCGGTTTAAAGTACCTACTTATTAGGCAAGAACTTTGTCAACAAAGTCTTTTATGTTCGTTGCCTTAATATCTGGGTATTTAACGCGCAAGTCTTTTAATTGCATTTTCATTAATTCGTCGCGCGAAGGCTTTTCTTCACTTGCCGCGTTTCCCTGAACCGCTTCTTCAGCGGCAAGGCGGGCTTCTTTTTCAGCGTCAGTTTCGCCAGTATCTTCAGCCTTTTCTTCTTCAACAGAACCTTGACCGTTTTCGTCGGTTTTGGCTTCTTCTGTTGTTTCTTCTTCCTTACTTTTGTTAGCTTCAGCAACAGCTTTCGCTTCAGCTTCAGCGGCAAGGCGGGCTTCTTTTTCTTCAGCGGTTTCGGAATCAACGCCGTCAATTATAAGTTGTTCCCAGTTTGAAGGGTAATCTGAAAATAATTTGATTCTTTCAGGATTAGTCCGTAAGAATTCAATCGCTTTTTCGTCCGTCATTGTGGCGTTCGAAATTGTCGCCTTGTCGCCCTTCTTGTTTTTATACATAGCGGCATGACGTTTAAATTTAAACTGTGTCATTTTATACAAATTTTTAAGTGATAAAATCATGTATTGAATGTCCGAAGGACAAGAACGACAAACGTCCCTTCCTGTTTTCGCTTTGTAGTCTTTTGCCAGAAGGTCAATATTTTCGCGAATATCTTTAACCGTCCCGTTTAGAATTTCAATGATTGTCATTTGTGTCTTGTCGAATTCGAAACCCATAATTAAAAGTATTAAAAGCGGGACAATTTGACGTTATCCCGCTTTATATTATACGACCGCAAATAAAGCGTCAAAAGAAGCTTTTGAAGTTGCGTAATCAGTTTCAAGGAAAATGTTATAAGGATATTGTTCAACGTCCCCTTCTTCAGTCGCAAGGGTAAACAATATACTTCCAGAATTTTCAAGGGTGTTTTCTGTCATTTCTGACAGCTTTAAACCACAATCCCAGCCACGAACTTTGAACGCGTCGTCTAAATCAACGCCTTTGTATTTCGATTCGTAAACAACCACAAAACGACCTTGTTTCAGTTCGTTTGCACGTTCAGCGTGTTCGGCTGTTGTTGTTGCCAATCTACAAAGAAAGTTCTGAAGGAATCCGTCAACGTCTTCGGTGTTCGGTGCGAAAGAACTGTTCGCGCTGGCTAAATCTTTATACCAAGAAATCGAAATTCCTGAAGTGCCAGACTTCAAAACTAAATCGGTTACAATCGAACCGTTTACAGTTGACGCGGCACGGTCTATGTCGTCCCAGTTGATTAGAACAGCTTTCCCGCCGTCAATACCTTTTTTCGGCGCGTCTGCACAATCAAATAAAATGTCTGCTGTTACTTTATTAGCGCAAGCCATAATTTCAAATTTTTTTAAGGTTTAACTTTTGAAAGGAAACCCGAACGCGTCGGGCTTCCAAATCAATCAATCAATATAAATCCAATTACGGAACAAGCGTAAATTCAACCATTTCGTCAATATTCACAGGGGTAACGCCAGACTTCGCTTTTGTCCTGAAGTAAACTTTGTCGTCGTCTTCAGAATACCAGATTTTAATTAAAGTCTGTTCGTCTTCAACGTCCATTCCTACAACGAAGAAAGCACCGCGAGCCGCGAACATTCTGTCAGTTCCATTCAAGCCGCGAACTTTACGCAACATTTTACCAGAACCGCCAATCATGTAAGTATTACCGTCATTTTCGGCGTTGTAATGGTAGTTATTTGCATCTTTTACAGCCTGAATATATAAATCAAACACGTCGTTTCCGACAAGAATTTGAAAGTCGTCCGCTTCCTTAGTATCAACAGGGGCGGCAACAATCATGTCGTCAACAAGACCGATAACATTCGCCTTAGTGATTGCGGTTGCCGAAGAAGTATTTCCGTCGATTGCGTTTCCGTCCGCGTCAATCTTCTTAATAAAACCGTCAAATAAGGTGTAAGTTCCAGTTGTGTCGCCTTGCCAATAAGTCAATTCAAGCGTCTTCTGAATAGAAGCAACTTTCACGTCAACAACGGTTTCTTGCCATTGTGGGGGCGCGTCAGCGTTTGAAGAACCGGGGGCGAATACAGTATTCGGGAATTTCTTTTGAAGGTCGTCTTCGCAGAATCCTTCGTAATATTCCCATTGCTGAACTTCAATGAAGTATTCAGTTACGGTCGTAGTTCCTGAAGGTGTTTTGCAAGTACCTTTCTGAATTGTTGCGTCGCCGTCGATTTTAGGAATCGAATCTTTTCCTTTTACACCCGTCATAAAGCGGGCGAACTTTCCTGTATCACCGCCAGAAAAAAGCGTTGCGGTCAGAAATTCATTTTCACGACCGACATAATCTGTAAAGCTTGAAACATCGTAAGCCATTGTTCAAAGTTTTTTTAATTAATAATTATTTTTGTTTTGTCCGCCTTAACAAAACGGATGCTTGATAATTCGGTTTTTCTTCTTTCGAAGTATCAACGTTTTTTTCTTCAGCGTTGATTTCTTTTCCGCCTATTTTAGCCTTTAAAGCTTTTATTTCGTTATCCTTCTTGGTCAACTTAGCTTCAAATTCAGCGTTTATTTCAGCGGTAACTTTCGAAGTTACTTTTTCAGTAACCTTTTCAAGTAGTTTGTCAAAAGAAGCTTCAGCTTCAACAGGCGGTTCAGCCGTGCCAGCTTCTTCTTTTGATACAATTACGCCAGACGCGTCAGTAACAATTTTCGTTCCGTCATTCAATCGGAATTCACCCGCTGAAACTGGATAACTTTCGCCGTCGTATTGATACATTACAGTTTCGCCGACTTCGAACGTTGTATTCGTAACCTCAACAGACCAGATAGAAACTTCTTTTATTTCTTCAGCGTTAACTTCAGGCTTCTTTTCGCCTTTCTTTTTCGCTGAAGCTTGGGCTTCTGTGTCAGTTTCTTCTTCAGGGTCTTCTTTCGGTATAATTTCAGAAATTTTCCCGTCGGTAAATACAACCGTTGCTTCTTCAAGCGAAGGCATAATATAAGAACCGTCTGGAATTGCTGAACCGTCAATTGTTGCCGCGTCCCCGACTTTCGGGGTGTCCCCGCTGTCAAGGTCAGGAAATACAATTTCCGTTCCGTTAGAATCCTGAAGCGTCATTTCAGCGTTGACTTCGACGTCTTTCGTCTTTAATTCAATGCCAACAAATTCAGCCATTGCTTGAAGCAAAGCCAAACCTTTGTTTTTCTTTGATTTTTCAGTCATCTTATTAAAATTTGATTTATGAATATTTAATTCAGCCACCGCTTCAGCGGCAACTTTTACTTGTGTAGCAAATCCAAGTTCGACCGCTTCAGTTCCAGAAACAAAAGTTTCATTGTCAAGAAGATTCCGAACGGTTATTTCGTCCACGTCCAGAAATTCAGAATAAAACGTCGCGAATTCGTCTTCAAGTTCCCGTAAAGCTTCAGCAACAAGTTCAAGCTTGTCGGCGTTACCTTCAACCTTAGCCCAAGCAAAATGAATCATTAAAGCTTTGTCAACATCTTCAACAATCCTTTCACGTCCAGCAGCAAAAATCTTTGCAGCGATTGAATAAGCTTTGTCTGTAACTGTTCTAACTGGAATCGTTTTGTCAAGACCTTTTAAATAGTTGTAAATTCCGTCGCCTTCTTCAACGTTTCCACCTTCGGAATGAATAAAAGCTTCGACTTCAGTCGGGTCTTCAAACGACTTGAATTGACGAATAACATCAACAAGCGTCGTTCCCTTGCCAATCTTACCAGAAATATAAATTGTCGCTTTCATGTAGGCAAATATATATTAACAAACAAACATTCAAGAATAATTTTAAACTATTTATTCACGTCAATTTGTTGGTTTCATTATTTTTGTTTTACTTTGTTTTACGTTGTTTTACCTGTTGTTTTGCTAACGTGCTTTATTTCAGGTTATTTCAACTTTTAACAATATTGTTTATTATTTTTAAGGTTTGTGAATTAATATTTTTATTCGGTTCAATTTCAAACCTTAGTAAAAATTAGTAAAATGACGTCAAATAATAATCATGAATTCGTTGTTGTGAAGAAAGTCTTCACTTACGCGACTTGTGCTGTTTGCGACGGAACTGGAACAAAGACGCGCGTATTCCGCAAAATGAAGTTCGTTGAAGATTGTCCAGCTTGTAACGGCGAAGGAAGAACCCGCTTCGTCAATTCTTTCGAAGTTCCATTGAAGGAAGCATTGAAAGAACTGGAACAAGAAAAAGAACTTCCTGTTGTTGTTCAGGTCGAAGACATAAAGCTTGATAAAAGCCGCGTGAAGCAACAAGCAAAAGTTTAATTATGTCGAACATTAGGTTTAAACAATGTATTCCAGACAAACAAGTTCTTCGGGATTTCGCTTTTCTGGCTTCCTATGAAGCTGAATTCTTTGAACGGAAAGACAAGCACCCGAAAGAATTTGCTGTTCTGTATTGGTCTGTATCTTATAATTAAAATCAATTTATATGAATACTTATGTAGTTACTGGAACTTTTCACGGTTCTATCATTAGCGCAAGAACAGAAGGCGACGCGCGTCGGGCTTTTCATAAGCACTATAACGGCGAATCAATTATTATGAACAATTATCATTCATTACCGATTGAAGGCAAAAGTCTTATAATCGGATTCGTTTCGAATGACGAAGAACATTTCGAACACTTCAAAGAAGTCAATAAACATCATACGACTATTTTAGTCAATGAATCAACAAGCTTATTCGGTTTAAGATTTAACCTTTTAATTTATACCGAAGATTCGCCAAAGATGAACGCTGACTTTATAAAGGCTTTAAAATTAAGAACCGTTAAAGAACTGTAAAATGTCGCATATAGAAATCAAGAAGACCGAAGAACAACCGAAGCGACTTGAATACGCTTACGAACAAATTGTGTCGCGTGGCTTTGAAATACATTACCACAGTGATACAACACTAAAATTCTACTATAAAGGAAGTGAAATTTCCGTTTTTCCTTATACTGGCTGGTTCTCTGGAAAAGGAATAAAAGACGGTCGTGGAATTCATAATTTATTAAAACAGCTTACACCATGCCAAAAGACAAAATAATCAACTGCAAAGTCGAAGAAGAAATCAAAATTCAATTTGAAGAACTTTGCAAGGAAAACTTTTCGAACCCCAGTCAGGAACTTTATAAATTCATTCGGAATTATATAAAACAACATAGCGGTTCTAAAATCCTTATTTCTGATTTACGAAAGAAGGTTTAATTTTAAACCTTTTAAGTTCGTTTACGTATAATCAACATAAATCAACCTTTATTCAAAATGATAAGCTTTGTTAAAATCCAAATAAACAAGCGTCAGCTTATAGAATTATATACGCGTCAGCTTGTTATTCCTGAACATTTAAAAGAACGCTTCTTCAAAAAGCTTTTCCTTCTTGATAATATCCGTCTTTTAAAAGAAGTAAGGAAAACGACCCCCGATTTGTTCGTTGATTATAATGTAAAAGACTTTTACTTTATTAAATACCCTATATTGAAATAATGACTAAAATTTCAGACATTCGTTCGGAACTCGAAAAGAATCCGAATATTGATAATTCAAGAATCGACGACTTAATTGAATTCTATGAATTAATGACTAAAGATTACAACGAACCAATATTTAAAAAAGACGAAAGCAAATGAAATTTAAAACAACTCGAATTTGCGCCCGTAAGGGTTGCAACAAAGAATTCAAACTTTACAGGTCAACCGACAAATATTGTTCCCCAGCTTGCGCTTATGCAGACCAGAAGGACAAGCCACATAAGAAACGTAAACCGATTAAACAGGTAAGCGATAAAAGGCGGCGCGAATCCTATACTTACACAAAAAAGCGAAAGACTTTTTTGTCAAAGGAAGAAAATAAATATTGCCCTGTCTGTAAAGCTGTATTTGACGGCATAATTGACCCGTCAGAAGTTCACAATCCGAATGAAATATTCAGGAATAAAGGTTTAATAAAAGCCCGTGAAGTTCATCACAAAGCGGGACGAAAAGGAAAGCTTCTGAATTACGTTCCTTTCTGGCTTGCCGTGTCCCGTCGCGGTCATTTATGGATTCACGCGAACCCAGCAAAAGCTTATAAACTTGATTTTTTAATTCGTTCAACAACCGTAAATATATGACAGACTTAGAACGCTTCAAGGACACCTTGAAACAAATGAATTGCAACTTTACTTCAGTAAATACTTTAATCGGAACAACAGTTTCAATCTATTCGGACACAAAAGAAGTTCAATTTGAATTTAGTCCTGAAGGTAAGTTTTACCCGAATATTTATCTGGTTTAATTTTTTACTGTTTTTATTTGGTGTTTCAATTATTTAGTTTAATTTTGTACTATTATTAATCAATCATTTTTCAATTATGGATAAATTTAATCGTACTTGGATAACTGAAAACGCGCTTGAAGAAATTGAACAATATGAAAAGGGCGTTTTAACTATTCGCGGGCTTCATTATAGACTTGTTGCGCGCGGAATGACAAACACAATCCAGCATTACAAACGCGTTGTAAACGCTATGATTCAAGCCCGCTGGCAAGGTCTTGTTGACTTCGACACATTTTCAGACAACGACCGCGAAACAATTGGCTTTACAGATTATGAAGAAACAACTGTTGAAAGTTCTGTAAGTTACGCAAAACGCCAGCTTCGCGCATGGATGAACCACTATTCAAAAAACCGTTGGGAAAATCAATCTTATTACCCTGAAGTATTTATCGAAAAGAAAGCCCTTCAAGGTGTTTTTCAAAGCCCTTGCGACGAAATGGACGTTGCGCTTTCCCCGTGCAAAGGTTATCCGTCTTTAACTTTTCTTTACGACGCTTCAAAGCGGTTTAAGCTTGCCAGAAACGAAGGCAAAATTCCAATTATTTTATATTTTGGGGACTATGACCCCAGCGGCGAAGATATTCCCCGAAGTATTCAACAAAACTTTATTGACTTAGGCGTAACAGTTGAAGTCAAAAGAATTGCCTTGCTTGAAGAACAGGTCGTTGAATGGAACTTGCCGCCCGCGCCAGCTAAAAAAACAGATTCAAGAACCGCGAACTGGGACGGTCTTGGACAAGTTGAACTTGACGCGGTTGACCCTAAGAAACTTCAACGTCTTTGTCTTGATGCAATCAACGACATATTTGACGAAGAAGCTTATTCTTACTTAATGGAAACCGAAGAAGAAGAACGTTCTGAATATAGGCTTCAATTAAAGTCATTTGTAAACGATGAATTAAACAACGATTAATAAATTCAATTATGAGAAAAGCAAATTATTTCACAAAGTCAGAACTGGCTTTATTCGAAGGTCATAAACCTGTATTTGACCCAAGTCAAATGAAGATTATCAACCGCAAAACGCCAGACAGCGAAGTTGAAATCAAGACTGACAAAAGCGGCTTTACTTACAAATCAGTTAAGGCGGCTTACGTTAAAGCCCTTGTAACGTTAGTAACTGGCGGGAACTTTTGTTTTGAAGTTGTTTCCCGTGAATATATCCCATCTTCAAAAGAAGTTATTGTTCACGGTCGTTTGACTATCTGGCTGAACGGAATGACTATTAAACGCGAACAGTTTGGACAACATTATCTTCAACTTAAAACAGAAGTGAATAAAAATGTTACTACAACTTACGCTTCTGATATTGGAAACGGATATAAAGCCGCCGCTTCTGACGCCTTTAAAAAGTGCGCAAGCGAATTCGGTTTTTGCTGGGACATTTACGGACAAGAACACGCTGACCAAAAGAAAGCGGAAATTCCAGAAATGAACCACGCCGATAAAAAGAAGCTTGAACGACTTGACCACTTCTTAAAACAAGCCGCAACAGTCAGCGAAGTTGAACACACTTATAATAAGTATCTTGAAACCGCTGAAGAAACTGAAGCTTCGAAGGATTTATTGAAGAAGTATTTGAATCTTTTTGTTAAGTCCATTGAAGAAAGCAAATAACACGCAAGCGGATTCGGTTTATTTTTTTACCGTTTCCGCTTGTTTTTTAAATTATTTGGTTTAAATTTGTACCTATCAATCAATATAATTCAATATGAATCATTTTAAATTTAACAGTCTTATAAAAAACATTCCTTCAATTGAAGTTTGTCTTGACTGGGACGGATTAGAAGGAAGCAAGGAAGTTCAAGACGAAGAAGTTGAAGCTGGCAAGTTCCTTATATTTGCAAGCTTTTCTTGTTTTGAAACTGGGACTTATGACGCTGGCGACTATCTGACGCCTCCGTGTTTTTCTTCTGACGGTTTAACCGTTGACAACATTGAAGCACTTGTTTTCGACAAAGAAGGTGAAGAAATTCACTTGACAAATAAGCAAGAAACTATTCTTTTTCGAGAAATCGAAACAAATATAACTTCAGTTTAATTCCTATGAGTAAAGAAAAACGATATACCGTAACACTCGACTTATATATTCACGCTAGAAATGACCGTGAAGCAATGGTCAAAGCGGCACAATTAGCCGAAGAACTAAGGAACGACAAAGGCAATGAAGCGCAAGTTTTAAGCCTTGACGAAACGCCTTTCGCGTCTTTTGAATCAAGAAGGGTTCACACGGGACGACTAACAATATTTGAAAACAAACTTATTGAAGCTTAATATTAATCAATTAAATTCAAGTAAAATGAAAGCAAAAGATTCTAAATCAAATTTATGTGAAAAGTGTATGTTTGACGTTCCGACTTGCGGTTCTCAAAACATTAAATTCGGCGACGGTGTTGGCAACGATAACGTTATTGAATGTTCAAATTTTTTGACTAAAAACTTTAAAACCCCTATTGAAGAAATTTTCTTCAGAAGTTCAAAAATCGGGTTGCTTGCTGGCGGCTTAATCAGACACGGCTTAACCGAAAAGCAACGCGAAGAAATGGAAGCTTTAGAACTTGCCAAAAGAACGCCAATCGGTTTAACCGAAAAACAACAAGCTGAACTTGACGACTGGAACGCAAAAGTAAAAGACGGAAAGACCTTGACCCCTTCGCAAATGCAAAAGCGCGACGACTACAAAAACAGGCTTAAACAACCAAAAGGATTAACACCAACACAAAACGCGCGTCTTTGGGACTTAAAAGAACGTAACGCCAGACCGCCAGAACTTTCGCAAGGCGCAAAAACTTATATAAAAGAAGTCTGGCTTGAAAACGAAAAGGGTTTCAAAGAAGAAGTAACAGACAAGAAGCTTCGCAAGGGTCTTCAAGCTGAAGAAGACGCAATCAATTTAATATCATTCGTTGACGGTATTATGTACGTGAAAAACGAAAAGCGTGAATATAAAAATCATATTACAGGCGAAGCCGACGTAATAACCGAATTTAAAGACATGGAAGTTGAAGGAAGCGAAAAAACAGTTGACGCGCTTGTAATTGACGACACAAAATGTTCTTGGAATCCCCGAACTTTTATGCAAGCTTCTTTAACAACTGGCTATGAATGGCAAGGGCGCGCTTATTTGTATTTATATAACGCTGATATTTTCCGCCTTCGTCATTGCCTTGTTGATTGCCCGCCCGATGTTTTCGCCGACGAATACAAAAGATTTTGTTTTCAGCACGGAATAATTGACGACACGCTTCCAGAATATCAAGAAGCAATTGAACAATTCAAACGTAATTATCTTTACGAAGATTCTGACCTTTATACCAAAGAAGAACGCGTCAAAACGTTTTCTTTTGTCCGCGATTATGAACTTGAAGAAGTTCTTTTGACGTCTGTTAAATTAGGCGTTGAATATTATAAAACCATCACTTTAAACATGATTGAAAATGAATAATTCAGTCGATTACGAAAGGTTTTTAACTGATAAATGCACAAGGATTAAATTCCTTGTGCAACAGTTTTCAGGCGTTCCAGATATAGGGATGAAATCAAGGAAGCGAATTGTTTCAGACATGAAAAAGGTTTATTGTAAAATCTGTAAGGAAAAGACAAAAGCTTCTTTGGCTACCATTGGCAGAGCCTTAAACGGCACTTACGACCACGCTTCAGTATTACACAGTATAAAGGAATTCAATAAACTTTATGAAACTAACCAGCTTACAAGCCCCGAAGTTTACGAACAAGTTATTGAAGCCCTTGACGAAATCAAAGAACTTGAAGTCAAAGAAGAAAGCACGAATAAAAAAATAAAAGAACTTTGCGCCTTCCTTGACTGGTTCAGAACTGAAATAGGGGACGACACACCGATTGAAACTTCTTTCTTCGTCGGAAAATATTTCGGCGGGGCTGCAAATATTTAATATTTTTGTTTAATTTTAAACCTTTAATCAATTATAAATTTAATAAAATGACTAAGAAACAAGCATCTATTGAACAACTGGAAGCCACAAACAAGGCTTATGATTTGCGCCAGAAGGCACAAAACGACAATGAACTTGCCGACTTGCTTGGAATGTCTAAAGTTACGCTTTACACCCGTTTACGTGTTAGTAACTGGAAGAAGCCTGAACTGGCTTTGATTGAATACCTTTCTTCGGCTGACGAATAAACAGCTTATGTTTTGCATAAGTGAAGCCAAAAAGAAAGCGGGGCGGTATTGTTGCGCTTATAATTGCACAAACGAACCGATTAAAAGAAAAGGCGGTCTTTGTCATAAACACTATGCAAGAAAACGCCGTGAATTTGACCCTGTTGGAACGCGCTTCAATCAATTTAAAGGTAATGCCAGAAGAAGGAACAAGCCCTTCGAAATAACAATTTCACAATTCCGAAAGTTCTGTTCTGATACTGGCTATCTTATAAGCAAAGGAAAGCGCGGGCAAAATGCTACTATTGACCGAATTGATAATTCAAAAGGTTATACAATTGATAACATTCAATTATTGACATTAAGACAGAACGCCAGCAAAGGCGCGTCCGATTGTCCTTTTTAAATCAATCAATATGAATGAATTTTTAATTAAGGTTAAAGAATTGCGCAAGGCGCAAAAGACTTACTTCAGAACGCGGAATTTTAACGACCTCAACAAAGCGAAACGTCTTGAAAAAGAAGTTGACGAAATGATTGAAAAGCTTGAAAACCCGCAACAATCTTTAAATTTATAGATATGAAGAAGTACACTAAAAGAACCCGTCTGCTAATCCTTTTAACACTTCTTTTGTTAGGTGTGTTATTCTGGATTTTTGTTTTTAGTTTATTTGTTTAATTTTAAACCTTAAAAAATGAAAGTAATTCTTTTATTTATTATCGTTTTTATTGTCGGCTACGTGCTTTATTTAGTCGCGTTCTTCAGCTTCGCCGCTTATCTTTTCCGAAAACACAAAGAAAGCCCTGAAGCTTATATAATTACAAGAAAGAAAGTCAAATCAATTTAATTCAATTATTATGAAAAAGATTCCATTACCTGAAAGTCAGGTTCAAGAAGTTCTTTTTGAACTTATCAATCGGCTTTTTATTGACCGCCGAACAATGATGTTATCTTCTGGCGTCTGGAACTTGACCGCTAGAATTTCAAACCTTCGAAATATGGGTTTAAAAATTATTTCAAATCCAATTTCTTCACATAACAAATACGGTCGTGAAATTACTTACGTTCAATATAGTCTTGAAAGTAAAAAAGACGCCGTTTCCCTGTATATGAAATTGAAAGAAAATCAAGTCGGAATTCCTGAAGCATGAAAGAACAAGTCTTGAAAATTATCGAAGAACTAAGCGCACAAAAACGCAATGCGAAAAAGTTCCCCGTCCTTGTTCTTGACCATGAATTAAACAAGGAAATTAAAAGACGCGTGTTAAAAGCTTTAAGGGAATTATTCAAAGAAGAAAAGGTTGACTTCGGTCGAACTGTCAATTATAATTTTGTTGAAATTAGACAGCCAGACGCGCCGAAACGCAATAGAAAAGTTATACTTCACGAAAGCGACCTTTTAAAAGATGAATAAAAACCGAAAACTTATTGACGAAGTAATTCTTTTAAGAAATGAAAAAGACGACCCAGTTCAGGAATTCGCAACTAGAAACAAAGATTCACCCTTGAATATTTGGGACAATTTTAAACCGTTTCGATTAAAAGAATTTTATCTTAATTTATTTACTAATATCGACGGCGTGAAGCTGAAGTTCAAACATACAACTTTAACAGTCAACGGGCGTCATAAAAACAAATAACAAATGAGTGTTAACACAAGAAAACAACGTAATTATCTTTACGGCTTGACCTTCCTTAAATGGTCAGTTGAACAAAGATTGTCGGAACTTGAAAGGTGTTCGATTGATTCAACCCTTGCAATTCACAAATTCGGAAACAAAGCGGACGACGACACTTTCAAAAAGCTTTGTGAAGCCTTTTCTGATTACGAAACAATGATTGAAGTCGCTGAAGAAACATTTCCAGCCCTTCGCGCTGAAATGGATAAAATCAAGAAGGCGAAACTTACCGTCCTGAAGAAGCAAGGACAAGCGAATAAACATCAAGAAAAAGCTGACCAGATAAAAGAAGAAGCTTTGAATCTTGGTAAGATAATTGAAAAGCAAGAAACCGACACAAAAAAATCAAAAGGACTTCGAAGCTTGTTCAGATAACTTCGTAAAACAAACAAAAAGCCGTCAAATTTTATTTCTGACGGCTTTTTTTATGTCTTCAAGTATATTTATATCATTCATTCTTTGTTTTGCTTAAACAGGCTTAAAATCGCGTTTACAATTCCAATATCGAAAAGCGAATTCGCAACCATGCCAACAGCAACCCCGTAAATCAAAACCCAGACAATCGTTATTCCTTCAAACATTCCAAGTTTTAACCACCAACCAATAAAAGAAAGCCCGATTGAAACAATCCAAGACAAGACAACCGTCCAGCCCCCAGAAGAACCAATCAGATTTTTAATAAAGTTAGTTACAGGAAGCACAATCGCGGCAAGCGCGGCAATTGAAACGAAGTAAACTTCAAGCCCTGAAGGTTCTGTCAATACGTCGCCGCCAGAACAGAACACCGTTAAAGGCAAAGCGAACAACATAAACAATGTTGATAGTACAAAAATAAACTTTTTCATAATTTAATTTTTAAATATTAATTTTTTGCTAATATACAATTTATAATTAAGACGTTGCAAGCGTTTCGATAACACTTACATTGTTGTTAACTGTGTTTATTTCTTCTACGCTTACAACTGGCGCGGGTAATGTCGTGTTTGCTTCTGCTATTCTTAACGAAAGAAGGTCGTAATCAATTAATGATTTCGAACTTAAACTTGAAGTTGCGCCAGCAATTCCACCGTCAGCGAATTTCTTTCCGCCGCCAGCAACATTAATCGCAGAAAGCAAAGGCGCAAACATTGAAGTTGATTTTTTATTGATTAAAGCTTCGCCGCCTTCAGCTTCGAAACCAAGACCCCCAGCAATTGAAAAAGGTATTCCGCCCCGTGAATGACTTCGCCCCCTTAAAATGTCTCCTTTTGAATATTTGTCTGGGGTGCTTCTTATCTTGCTTACCCTTGATAAACCAGAAACAACAGCGGCGGCGGCGGCGGCAACTCCTAAAACAGTTCCGACAATAGGAATAGAAGACAAAGAAGTAAAAGCTTGTTGCGCCCCCAGATAGGTCGAAATTAAAGTCGAAGCAATCGCGGCGGCTTTCCCCGCTTTTGTCTGTTCTCCTAAAGCCGAAGAAACGGCGTCAAGCGTTTGTTGCGTTCCTTGAAGTTGCGCGGTCTTTACGGATTCGTCAAGATTCTGTTTTCTTTGCGCGTACTTCTGATTTATTTTATCTATGTCAGCCCCAGTCTTTTCGGCGTTGGCTATTTCAGCCAAACGTTCGTTTTCAAGTCTTCTGCTTAACGCTTCAAATTGCGTTGACGCTTGTTCTTCCAGAAATATCAATTCGTTTTCCGCGTCGATTGCCCTTTGTTCAGCTTCAGCTTCCTTTCTGGCTTGATTCAGTTCGTCAATAGAAGCTTGATTTTCTTCGTTTATTGTTGCAATAGCTTCATTATATTCAAGCTGGGAAATCTGACCTTCTTCAAGTCTTAAAGCTTCATATTCCCGACGCTTTTCGGCAAGTGCTTCAAGCCTTCGCGTTTCTTCTGCAACCGCTTCTTGTGTTAAGAATTTATCTGAATCAAGCTTCGACTTATTCGCGCGTATATATTCGCTTAATTCAAATCTTGCCAATTCAATCGCAGCTTCAGCGGCTTCTTTGTCCGCTTCCATTTTCTTTTTAGCGGCTTCGATTGCGTCGGCTTCTTTTTGGTCTTCAATTGCTTTTATTTGGTCAGCGGCTTCTTTTTGAAGTG